>JAPOIC010000030.1 GCA_029979145.1 Opitutaceae bacterium | reverse complement strand
ATCGGGGATGGTGGCACGGGAGTTGGTCGGGTGCGGGGTGATGCCATCGGGCATCATGACTTCGCACATGACGAGCACGCCGTTCTTACGGGTGCTGTCGGCGAAACAGGCGACCGGCTTGAGCATGCAGTCAGAGCTGCGGCCCTCGGCCTGCTTGGTCGAGCTGCCGTCGAAGCCCCACATCGGGAGGTCGGCGAGCTTCGGGAAGCTGGCGAATTCCTTGATCTGGGTCTTGCTGCGCATGTTGGCCAGCGGCGTGTAGCCGTCCAACCAGATGTATTCGAGTTTGTATTTAGCCATAGCGGGTAGTTCGGGTGGTTTTGACAGGGTTTTGGACTACAATCACATCCAAGCCGCCGAGAAAAGCGGGCCGTATGCGAGTTGTAAAATCACGAATCCATGGAGCACCTTGCATGCCAGCGTTCGTGGGATTTCCGGCAAACTTCCCGAAAACCCTGACATATTTTCAAGTTGTTGCCACGCAACCAGCAGCAAAGCGGTTTTTGTTCGCCGACGCCGCTCCCGCCGACTTGAGTCTTGGTGCCATGCCTGACGTCAAGGACACGAACCGCGCCCACGTCCGCATCGGCTACGACGGCACGGTGCAAAAGACTTTTCGTGGCCACGAAGCGGACAAGCGGTTTGCCAACGAATGCCGTATCCTCCGCCATCTCGAGGCCCGCGGCTGCGACTTCGTGCCCCGGCTTCTCGACAGCGATCCAGCGAAGCTGCGAATCGTGACGTCCAACTGCGGCCAACGCGTCGACCATATCAGCGACGAAAGACTCAAGTCGCTCTTCGCCGAGCTCGAGCAATACGGCGTGCGCCACGACGACCCCTACATGCGCAACGTCACTTATCGCATCGCCGACGGCCGGTTCTGCCTGATCGATTTCGAACTGGCCACCTTGCTCGACGAAATCCCGCCCCCACCCCGCCCCGATGCCTCCTGATCCCGCTCCCGCTACGCTGCTCCGCTGGTCCGGCCTCACCCATCGTGGCAAGGTCCGGCCCAACAATGAGGACGCTTTCCTCGCGCTCTGTTTCGATGGACATGACGTGCGTTACCTCGGCAAGACGGGTGAGGCCGCCATCGACACCGCCGATTTCGTCTTCGCCGTGAGCGACGGCATGGGCGGCGCGCAGTCCGGCGAATTTGCCAGCCGCATCACCGTGGAAAAGCTCTCCCACTGGCTGCCCCGCAGCTTCAAGGTCTCCGCACTTGGCGTCGCCGTAAACCACGCCGAGGTCCTGCAGGAAATCTTCCACTCAATTCACGCCGAGCTCAACCGCCTAGGCCGCAGCTACGAGGAATGTCGCGACATGGGCACCACGTTGAGCCTGTGCTGGTTCACGCCGGACCGCGTGTTCTTTGGCCACATTGGCGACAGCCGCATCTACCACCTGCCCAAAGCCGGCGGATTGCACCAGCTTTCACAGGATCACACCCACCCCGGCTGGCTGCGCCGCCAAGGCAAGATCAACGAGCGTGAGGCGCGGCATCACCCGATGAAAAACGTGCTCAGCCAGGCCCTCGGCGCGGGCCGCCAGATCGTCGACCCACAGATCGGTGCCGTCGTTTACGAACCGGGCGACCGCTTCCTGATCTGCTCCGACGGTTTGATCGACGGCCTCTGGGACCACCACTTGGACGATTTCATCCGTGAGCCCGTAGCCGACCGAACGGTCGCCGCACGGCTGATTGACGAGGCCCTCGAGCGATCCGGGCGTGACAATCTCACCGCCTTGGTCATCGAAACTCTCCCGACGCCATGAAATCTTCCCTCGTTTTCGTCTACGGCACCCTCAAGCGCGGCGGCTCCAATCACCGCTTCCTCTCCGGCCAGCAATTCGTCGCCGCCGCCCGCACCGTGCCAGGCTACACGCTCTGCCAGCCCGCCGACTATCCCGGTTTGATCGAGGAAGCCGGCGATACCGAGGGCGTGGTCGGCGAGGTCTGGTCGGTTAGTCCCATCTGCCTCGCCAAGCTTGACCAGCTGGAGGGCACGCACATGGGCCTCTATCGGCGCATCCCGATCGCGCTCGCCGACCCGCACGCCGAACTGAACGTCGAAACCTACCTCTACCTCCGTTCGGTTTCCGGAGTGCCGCGCATCGGCTCGAATTGGACGGAGCCCGGTCCGGCTTAGCTCTTCTTGAGGTGGCGCGCCGCGATGCGCTCCACCTTCGTGAACTTCGCGCGAAACAATTCGTCCATCGCCTCAAGCGCTTTCGCCGGAATGCGTCGGTTCAGCGCTGAAAGCGCGGGCAACTCGCCGGCCGGCTCCGACTCCTCCTCAGTGGCGGAAGATAGAACCGCCGACCGGCCAAAATCCGGTTCTCCCATGTCGCCCACCAGGAACGAATTCTCCTCGTCGGCACTGGGGCCCACCGGTGCCTCGCTCTCAGCGGCGGATTCACTCGCCTCTTCGACGGCATCAGCTTCGTCGGTCTCCTCGACCGGTTGCACCACCACCGGGGCGCGGAGCGCGAGGCGCGCGGCCACCCGCCTTTCCAACTGGTCAATCAGTCGTTTTTTTTTTCGTCGCCGGACTCGTCCGACGCGGGGGCCAGCTCGGCAATGGCGGTGAGTTCCTTGATCAGCGAATCAATCGCCCGGGCGCGACTGGCCTCCACGGCCTTGAGCAAGGTGACCTCGAAATTGATCTTCTCGGCGAGGCCCAGCTTCACGCCCCCCTCGCCTTCGCGCAGGGCGTCCAGCAGCCGCGTGACCTGCTCCGTGCTCATCGGCGTGTTGCCCAGCAGCTGGGTGGTGCCGCCATAGGCAATCGCATCAAGCAAGGCCACGCGCACGTGCGCCTGCAGGTCGGTCAGCAGTCGCACCAAATCGCGGCCGGCCGCATCGCACTCGTCGACGATGGCAATCAGCTGCTGGTGATCGCCCGCCGCGAGCGCACCGGCCAGCGCCGCGACCTTTTCCGCGGAGACCAACCCGTAAACATCGAGCACATCCGGCTCGGAAATCTCGGCGCCGCAGAACGAAATCATCTGGTCAAAGATCGACTGCGCATCGCGCAGACCGCCGTCGGCCATGCGGGCAATGCACGCCAAGGCTTCGGGTGTCACCTTGATCTTTTCCTCGGCCGCGATCTGCTGTAGCCGGCCCACGATGAGCTCGGCCGGGATCGGCTTGAGGTCGAAGCGCTGGCAGCGCGACAGGATGGTCGGCAGCACCTTCTGCACGTCGGTGGTGGCGAAGACGAATTTCACATGCTCCGGCGGCTCCTCCAACGTCTTCAACAGCGCGTTGAACGCCTGGTTCGAAAGCATGTGCACCTCGTCGATGATGTAGACCTTGAACTTGCCCTGGCTGGGCGCGTAGCGCACGTCGTCGCGCAGATCGCGGATCTGCTCCACCGAGTTGTTCGAGGCACCGTCGATTTCGATCACATCGAGCGACGAGCCGTCGGTGATCGCCTGCACCACCGGGTCCTTGACGTCGAATTCCGCGTTGGGGCCGTCGGTGCAGTTAAGCGCCTTGGCAAAGATGCGGGCGGTCGAGGTCTTGCCGGTGCCGCGCGGACCCACGAACAGGTAGGCGTGGGCGATGCGGTTGCGCGCGATGGCGTTCTTGAGGGTCCGAACCACATGATCCTGCCCCACCACATCGGCAAAGGTCTGGGGCCGCCACTTGCGGGCGATCACTTGGTAGGAACTCGACACAGCGTGTTAGCCCAAATCCAAACGGCCCAATCGCAAATCCAAAATGGAAAAATAAGTGGCCAGGCACTCCACGGCACTGGGAGAACGTCGTTGCCGTTGCTACCTTCCGGTCCTGGCGGAGTTCACGCGCCTGCCCATGCATGGCACCTGGCCGAGGCGGACCGTAGGCCGGTCATCTGCACGTTCAACCGAAATCTGCACTTTTCCCGCCCGCGCTCAGGAGCGATCCGGTTCCGGCGGTGGTGGGCCCGGCGGCATCCCGAAGCCCTCGCCCGGCGGACCATCCCGATCGGCCCGCGGCAAACGATTCTGGCGCTCAACTTTCCACCGTTCGCGCATTTCCTGTTTCAACTCTTCCAGTGCGAGGCGTTGTTCCGGGGTGAGGATCTGCGCGATCTCGGCGTTCATCTTCTCGCCCGCGGCGATGGCTTCCTTGAACCCGTCGCTGCGCAGGCGGCGCAATTCCGTCTCGGTCTTGCGCACGATTTCGCGGACGCGGACGCGCTGCTCGTCGGTAAGGTCAAGGCGGTCGGCATAACGCTTCATCAACAACGGCGCAAACCGGTCGATCGGGCGATGGTCCCGCGCAAAGTCGCGCACGATGCGCAAGGTGACCACCCCGCCGAGCACGGCGCCGGCCACAAATACGCCCAAAAACGCCAGGATGACTTTCCAAGGCTTATTCATCGGCGTTCACCCCCAGCACGATCGCCGCGGGGTCCTCCAGGCTGAAGAGGGAAGCCTCATCGGACTGGGCCGAAGCCGGCACCGAAAAATGAGTCACCAAGGCAAGGGCCGCGGCCAACCCGGCAAACCCCAAGGCGCGCAATGCGAACTGCTCCACCAGCGAACCGCTGGTGCGTCGCCCGCTCATTCCGCGCGCCGCCACCCGGGCCGCGAAGCCGTAGGGCGCAGTCTCATCCACCGGCGCGGGCGCCTGGCGGGCGGCGGCGGTCAGTTTCCGCCAAAGTTCATCGGGTTGGCTCATGATGCTTCCTTTCGTTCTAGGGTCTCAAACAGCTTGCGCAACTTCCGTCTCGCGCGGAAGGCGCGGACTTTCACCAGAGAGACGTTCCAGCCGGTCCGTTCACTTACTTCGGCCACGCTCAATTGTTCCAGATCGAGCAGCCGCAGCACCATCTGGTCGTCGGGCCGGAGCTGGCCAAGGAGCTTGTCCACCAGCTCACGGGCGGCGATCGCCTCGTCCGGGGCCACGTCGCCCTCCACCGTTGCCGCCTGTTCGATCACCGTCGCTTCGGTCTCGGAGAGGTCGGCCCAGCGAAATTCGGGCCGGCGTTTCTGGGCGCGCAGGTGGTCGATGCACGTCGTCACGGCGATGCGCGAGACCCAGTGTGTCAACGGCACCGTGCCCTGATACTGGTCGAGTCGGGCGAACATCTTCATGAAAACCTCCTGGGCCAGATCCTCTTCCTGGACGCGTCGCGGCAGGTGCGAGCGCACGATTCGGATGACCAGCGGATAAAGGTGATCGACGAGTTCGCGCGCGGCCGCCTGGTCGCGGTCCCGCACCCGCACAAGGCAGGCGGGCAAGTCGAAGGACTCGTCGTCAGACATGGCACGATGGAATCAGGGTCATACACGCGTGACAAGACGTGCCCGGCGCGAGGCGGTTACAAATTCTCCTATGACAAGGCCCGGGGCTTGACTGGTCGCCGGCGCGGACCGTAGTTTCTGGAGCCTTCCATGCGAAACCGGCAGCAGGCCCTTCGACTTAGCTAGGCGCACGATCTCTGAATCGCCCGCCGGGGGTGATCGTGCGTTCAAGTATCCCGCCCGACACCGCCCAGCGGTGTTTCCCCTGACTGCCCACCTTTACTTGTTTCGCCATGCATTCTCCCGCCCGACCCAAATACCGACAGTTCCCTCCCGTTGATTTGCCCGACCGCCAGTGGCCTTCCCGCACGCTGACGCAGGCCCCCATCTGGTGCAGCGTCGACCTCCGCGACGGCAACCAAGCGCTCGCCCAGCCGATGAGCGTCGACGAGAAGCTCGAATACTTCGAGATGCTCGTGCAGATCGGCTTCAAGCAGATCGAGGTTGGTTTCCCCTCCGCCTCGCAGATCGAGTTCGATTTCTGCCGCCGGCTCATCGAGGAAAACCGCATCCCGGATGACGTCTCGATCCAGATCCTCTGCCAATGCCGCGAGGAGTTGATCACGCGTTCCTGCGCCGCCCTGCTGGGCGCGAAGAACGTCATCTTCCACCTCTACAACTCGACCTCGCCCGCCCAGCGCAAACACGTCTTCGGCGCAAACCGGGCGGCGATCAAGCAGATCGCCACCGACGCCATCGCCCTGCTGAAAAAGCACGGCGCCGCCCTGGTCAACTCGGGCACCAATCTCCAGCTGGAGTATTCGCCCGAGAGTTTCACGAGCACCGAGTTGGATTTCGCCCTCGAGATTTGCGAGGCCGTCACCGACGTGTGGCAGCCCACGGTCGAGAACAAGATCATCTTAAATCTCCCGGCGACGGTGGAATACGCCACCCCCAACGTCCACGCCGACCAGATCGAGTGGATGTGCCGCCACCTAACCCGGCGCGACCGCACCCTCGTCTCGCTGCACACGCACAACGACCGCGGCACCGGCATCGCCGCCACCGAGCTGGCCATGCTGGCCGGCGCCGACCGCGTCGAGGGCACCCTCTTCGGCAATGGCGAGCGCACCGGCAACCTGGACATCGTGACCGTCGCGCTGAACCTCTACACTCACGGCATCGAGCCCGGCCTGGATTTCTCCAACATCAACGAGATTCGGGAAATCTATGAGCGCTGCACGCGCATGGAGGTGCCGCCACGCTCGCCTTACGCCGGCGAATTGGTCTTCACCGCCTTCAGCGGCTCGCATCAGGACGCCATCAAGAAGTCGTGGGCCGTGCAAAGGCCGGGCGCGCCGTGGGACGTTCTCTACATTCCCGTCGACCCCGCCGACATCGGCCGCAGCTACAAGGCCATCATCCGCATCAACTCCCAGTCGGGCAAGGGCGGCGTGGCCTACATCCTCGAGCGCGAATACGGTTTCGACCTGCCGAAGGCGATGCACAAGGAGATCGGCCGGCTCATCAACGACCTCGCCGATACCACCGGCCGCGAACTCACGTCCGCCGAAATTCACCAAGCCTTCGTCGACGAATACCTCGATCGCACCACGCCCGTCGCCATCAAGCAGTTCAAGACCGCCGAGACCGACAGCACCGTGCACTGCGAGGCCGTCGTCGTGATCGACGGTGAAGCCCAGCCGCTCTCGGCTGACGGCAATGGCCCGATCGACGCCTTCGTGCGCGCCCTCGCCAGCACGCCACTGCCGAAGTTTGAGGTGCAATCCTACTCCGAGCACTCCCTCGGCAAAGGCGCCGAGGCCAAGGCAGTCTCCTACATCCAGATCAAGACCGACCGCGGCCTCACGCTCTACGGCGCCGGCACCGACAACAACATCGAGCTCGCCTCAATCAAGGCCATCGTCAGCGCGCTTAACCGCGTGCTGGCCAAATAAGCCGGCCCCGCCACACTGCGAGCGGAGATGAAATTCACGCCCGCCAAGCCGCCGTCCACCGGCGAGACCCTCGACACGCTCACCGCGCGCCTCCGCGAGCGCGGTGAGCCGGCGTTTCGCGCGAAACAGATTCTCGACTGGGTTTACAAGAAACGCGCCCGGACTTGGGACGAGATGACCAACCTGCCCAAAGCGCTGCGCGTTTGGTTGGCCGACACGTTCGAACTCATGCCCATGGTGCTCGTCCACGGGAAGCAGTCGTTGGACGTAACCGACAAGCTCCTGCTGGAACTCGGCGACCGGTCGTTGATCGAGACCGTGATCATCCGCGCACCGCAGGATGGCGTCGGCCTCGAGCATTCGCGCAAGACCATCTGCATTTCCACCCAGGTCGGGTGCGCGATGGGCTGCAAGTTCTGCGCCTCTGGCCTGCTCGGACTCAAGCGCGACCTCAACGCCGGCGAGATCGTGGCTCAGCTGTTGCAGGTCTGCTACCGCGAGGACGAACACGACCCGCGCGCCCACACCGGCCTGGCCTCCTTCGACAACATCGTGGTTATGGGCATGGGTGAACCGCTCGCCAACTACAACGCGATCATCCGCGCGCTCACCATCGTTAACGCCGAGTGGGGCCTCGGCTTCGGCGCGCGACGCATCACCCTGTCCACCTCCGGACTCGTGCCCAAGATCTTGAAGCTCGCCGACGAGCCCCTCGGACTGCGCCTCGCCATCTCCCTGCACGGCGCCACCGACGAGGTGCGCGAGCAGATCATGCCGGTGAACAAGGCCTACCCGCTTGCGCAGCTTCTGCCCGCAATCAAGGCCTTCTCCGCCAAGCACGGTCGCATGGTCACGCTGGAGTTTATCCTGATCGAAGACGTCAACGACTCCTTCGAGCAAGCGGAGAAACTCCGCGACATCGCCGTCGACCTCCACGCCCACGTGAACCTGATTCCTTACAATACCGTCGAGGGCCTGCCGTGGAAGCGCCCGTCGGTTTCGCGCCAGGAAGCCTTCGCCGACATCCTGCGCCGTGCCCGCGTCTCCGTGACCCTGCGTCGCGAAAAAGGCCACGACATCGAGGCCGCCTGCGGCCAGCTGCGCCTCAAGACCGAGCAGGCCCGCGAACTGTCCGCCTCCTGATTTTTCGTCAGCTTCGTCCCCGCGGCACCTTCTTGCTTGCCTACATATCAACGAACACTGATATGTTGTTTCATGTTTTTCGACCGCCCCATTGCCGCGTTCTTTCGGGAGAAGGCCCACCCCCTGCGCTCGCTGGAATTTTTTCCGCCCAAGGACGACGCGGGAGTGGAAGCGCTCCAAGCGACCGCGGAAGCGCTGCGCCGCATCCAGCCGGACTTCGTGTCGGTGACCTACGGCGCCGGCGGCAGCACGCGCGAGCGCACCGCCCAGGTGTCGCGGCTGTTGCGCGAGGAACTCGGCTTCACCGTCATGCCCCACCTTACCTGTGTGGGGCACTCGCGGGCGGAACTGCACGACTTGGCGGATCGCATTCACGCCGGCGGTTTCCGCAACGTCATGACCCTCCGCGGCGACCCACCGAAGGGCGCCACGGAATTCAAACCGGCGCCGGACGGACTGCGCTACGCCGCTGAGCTGGTCACCTTGCTCAAATCGCGCCACGCCGACCTCTGCCTCGGCGTCGGTGGCTATCCCGAAAAACACCCCGAGGCCCCTTCAGCCGAGGCCGATCTGGCGAATCTGAAAGCCAAGGTCGATGCCGGGGCCGACTTCATCATCACCCAGCTCTTCTTCGACAACGATGTGTATTTCCGCTTCGTCGACCGGTGCCGGGCCGCCGGCATCACCGTGCCCATCGTGCCGGGCATCATGCCGGTGCTCTCGTTGAAACAGATCCAACGCTTCACCGGCATGTGCGGCGCCACCCTTTCGGCGAAATTGATCAAACGACTGGAAGCCGCCGGTGATCACACCGACATCGTCGAAACCATCGGCATCGACTGGGCGCTCCAGCAAATCCGCGCCCTTATTGCCGAAGGCGCTCCAGGCTACCACCTCTACATCCTGAACCGGGCGAAAAGTGCACTCGCCCTCGCCGCGGGTCTCGCGGCTTAACCGCCCGCAAACACCGGACGAAATCCGGCCACACGCAGGATTTCCGCAATCTTCTCGCGCTGATCGCCCTGAATCTCGATGTCGCCGCCCTTGACCGTGCCGCCGCACCCACAGGCCGCGCGCATCTTTTTGGCAAGCTGCTCTTTCTCCGGCAGGCCGATACCCGCAAAACCCGTGACCAAGGTCACCGTCTTGCCCCCGCGCCCCGCCGTCGCGCGCTTGATATCCACCCGCCCGCGATTCCGTTCCGCCGTCGGCTGATTCCGCGCACTGCCACCCTCCGACGAACTTTGCCCAAAGGAGGGCGCGCCCTCCGAGGCCTTGGCGAAGGAGGGAAGATTCGCGCCGCTCAACGCCCCAAACGGATTCTGCGCGAGCCCGTCGCCGCCGTCCGTGCGCACCTTGTCGCCCTTGCTCATGCGCCGGTCCCCGCCGGGCGGCCGCCGCAGGCACCCGCCGGGATATCCGACTCGCCGCCGAGAAACATCAGCGCCTTGGCGTAGCTCCTACGTTCAAGGAAGTGAACGAGTTGCGGATGCAATTGGTTGCGCTCTGTGCTCAGGATTCGGTCGAGCTTTTCCATCTCGGACGTGATCACGTCGGCGTCCGCGCGCTGGATGCCAGCGAGCAATTGGGAGAGCGAAAGTTTGATGGCGAGTTCGGTCACGGAGGTTAGGTGAAACTAATTTCTCTGTTACAGGGCTTAAGCTGCATTGCAATCTCTCGTCCGGACCGGGGACTGACTTGAGTCGTCCGGCAGCTGGTGTTGAATTTTCATTTCAACCCTTTTCCCAGCACACGCAGCGGGCACGTCCCTTGGCCGTGAAGCGCAAGTGTGCTTTTATTATCTGCCCATGAATTCCCTCTCCCTTCCCACCGGCGCGAATGCCGCGGCCATCGACGCCGCGTATCAGTCGTGGCTGGAAACCCCCGATTCGGTGGACCCGACTTGGCGCGCCTTTTTCCAAGGCTTCTCGCTCGGCCACGCGGGCGGCGCGATCACCAGCAGCGAGGGCACCGGCAGCGCGGCCATCATCGACAGCCTCAAGCAGTCGAACGTCCACTACCTCATCAACAGCTACCGCGCCATCGGCCACTTCGAGTCACACCTCGACCCGTTGAGCGATCCGCCCCCGGCGCACGAAAAGCTCTCGCTGGCCCAGTTCAATCTTTCCGAGGCCGACCTCGACACGTCCTTCGACATCGGCACCTACCTCGGTGGCGGCCAGATGAAGCTCCGCGACGTCATCACCTCGTTGCGCCAGACCTACTGCGGCCACGTTGGCGTGGAATACATGCACATCCAGGACATGGACGTGCGCCAATGGCTGCAGCAAAAGATGGAGCCGGGCCGCAACCAGCCCGCCTTCGGCCGCGCCGAGAAGATCCGTATCCTGCGCCGCGTGCACAAAGCCGAGCTCTTCGAGAAGTTTCTCCACACCAAATACGTCGGCCAGAAGCGCTTCTCGCTCGAGGGCGGCGAGACGATCATCGCCGCGCTGGACGCCCTGATCGAGCACTGCCCCGCCACGGGCGTCGAGGAAGTCGTCATGGGCATGGCGCACCGCGGCCGCCTAAACGTGCTCACCAGCATCATGCGCAAGTCCTTCGACCAGCTCTTCGAGCAGTTTTCGTAGAACTACATCCCCGACGCCGTCGGTGGTGACGGCGACGTGAAATACCACCTCGGCTACAACGCCGTGCTCGACACCGCCGCGGGCCCCAAGGTCGAGGTGCGGCTCGCCGCCAACCCCTCGCACTTGGAGATCGTGAACCCGGTGGTCGAAGGCAAGGCCCGCGCCCGCCAGCGCATCCACGGCGACACCGGCCGCACCAAGGTCCTGCCCGTGCTCATTCACGGCGACGCCGCGTTCGCCGGCCAGGGCGTCGTGGCGGAGACGATGAACTTTTCGCAGCTCCCCGGCTACCGCACCGGTGGCACGGTCCACCTGATCATCAACAACCAGATTGGCTTCACCACCGATCCGAGCGACGCGCGCTCCACCCGCTACTGCACCGACGTCGCGAAGATGATCGAGGCCCCGGTCTTCCACGTGAACGGCGACGACCCCGAGGCCGTCTGCATGGTCGCGCGCCTCGCGCTCGAGTTTCGCGTCCAGTTTCACCGCGACGTTGTGGTTGACATGTATTGCTACCGCAAACACGGCCACAACGAGAGCGACGAACCCGCCTTCACCCAGCCCCTGCTCTACCGCAAGATCAGCAAGCATCCGCAGGTTTCCGCCATCCTCACCCAGCGCCTCACCGACGAGGGCACCCTCACCGCCGCCGAGGCCGACGCAATCAAGGCGGAATACACCGGCGCGCTGGAAAGCCACCTTGAGAAGGCCAAGGCCGGCGAAGACAACCGCAGCGCGAAGCGCAAGGCCCTGAGCGAAACCAACAAATTCGCCGGCTCCACCGCGGTCTTCCAGCCCGACTTCAACTTCGATCCCGTCGTCACCACCGCCAAGGCCGAGGATATCGCCGATGTCATCCGCGCTATCTCGACCGTGCCGGACGGCTTCAACGTCAACCCGAAGATCAAGCGCCTGCTCGACCAGCGCGCCAAAGCCCACGCCAACGGTGGACCGATCGATTGGGGCCTCGGCGAAGCGCTCGCCATCGGCACGCTCCTGCTCGAGGGCACCCACGTGCGTCTCAGCGGCCAGGACTGCCAGCGCGGCACCTTCAGCCACCGCCACGCCGTGCTGCACGACATGGAAACGCTGCAGACCTACACCTCGCTCAAGCACGTGCGCGAGGGCCAGGCGATGTTCTGCGTCTACAACTCTCTCCTCTCCGAGGCCGCGGTGCTTGGCTTCGACTACGGCTACGCCACCGACTACGACGAGATGCTCTGCATCTGGGAGGCGCAGTTCGGCGACTTCGCCAACGGCGCGCAGGTCGTCATCGACCAGTTCATCGCGAGCGGTGAATCCAAGTGGCAGCAAACCTGCGACATGGTCCTCCTTCTGCCCCACGGCTACGAGGGCCAGGGCCCGGAACACTCCTCCGCGCGCCTCGAGCGCTTCCTCACCGCCTGCGCCGAGGACAACATGCAGGTCGCCAACGCCACCACGCCCGCGCAGTATTTCCACCTGCTTCGCCGCCAGATGAAGCGCAGCTTCCGCAAGCCGCTCGTGCTGATGTCGCCCAAGTCCCTCCTGCGTCATCCCGGCGCCGTGTCGCCCCTCGCCGACTTCACTGGCGGCCGCTTCCACGAAATCCTTGAGGAAGCCAACGCCCCCGCCCAAGCGTCGCGCGTCATCCTTTGCTCCGGCAAGGTCTACTACGATCTCTGCGACTACCGCGACGAGCACAAGATCACCGACGCCGCCATCGTCCGCGTCGAGCAGCTCTACCCGCTCAACGCCGCCCGCGTGGCCGAGGTGGCCAACCGCTACCCCGGAGCCCGCTTGGTCTGGTGCCAGGAAGAATCGCAGAACATGGGCGCGTGGAGCTACATCGCCCCGCACCTTGAAGCGATCACCGGTCGCCGTCCCGCCTACGCCGGCCGCGACGCCTCCGCCTCGCCTGCCGTCGGCTCCCTGGCCTTGCACCGCATCGAGCTCGCCGCCTTGCTCAAGGCCGCCTTCACCAGCTGATCCACCACCTCCCCTTTCCCATGAGTCTGGAAGTCAAAATCCCCGCCCTCGGCGAATCCATCAATTCCGGCGTGCTCGCCAAGTGGCACGTCAAGGACGGCGACGCCGTTCAAAAGGACCAGCCGCTCTTCGAGCTGGAGACCGACAAGATCACGTCCGAAGGCGTCGCTGAAGCCGCCGGCACCATCAGCCTGAAGGTCGCCGAGGGCACCGAGGTAAAGATTGGCGAAGTCGTCGCCGTCATCGCCGAAGGTGCGGCTGCACCCGCGGCGAGCGCCCAGGAGCAAAAGCCCGCCGCCGTTGCGGATGCTCCCAACCAATCTCCCGCCGTCCGCCGCATCGCCGAGGAAACCGGCGTCGACCCCGCCACCGTCAAGGGCACGGGCAAGGACGGCCGCGTGACCAAGGGCGATATGCTTGCCTCCTCCGCCAAGGCTTCGGAGGCCAAGGCCTCCACGGGGAAAAAGCCCGCTTCTTCACCGGCTCCCAAGGCTGCAGCTCCCGCGTCCGCCGCCACGCAGGCGAAGGAAGGTGAAAGACAGACCCGCAAGAAGCTCACCCCCCTCCGCGCCCGCATCGCCGAGCGTCTCGTCCAGGCCCAGCACGAGGCCGCCATGCTCACCACGTTCAACGAAGTCGACATGTCCGCCGTCATGGGCCTGCGCAAAAAATACCAGGACGACTTCGTGAAGAAGCATGGAGTTAAGCTCGGCTTCATGTCTTTCTTCACCAAGGCCGTTGTGCACGCCCTCCAGGAAGTCCCCGGCATCAACGCCCAGATCGACGGCGATCACCTCGTGCAGAACCATTATTACGACATCGGCATGGCCGTTTCGACGCCGAAGGGCCTGATGGTTCCTGTCATT
>JAPOIC010000174.1 GCA_029979145.1 Opitutaceae bacterium | reverse complement strand
TTTCTTGCCCGTCTCGCCCTCGGCCAATGCGCGCGTGCCCCGGACGAGCGAGAGGATGTAGCCCTGGACGGCGGCGGAGACGTGCACGGCGTCGACCTGTGGGCGCAGGGCAAGGAGCTCGTCGCCATTGGAGACGGCATTGAGCGCGGGCTGTTTGGTCACTTGGCCCCAGCGCTGCATCATCGACGACTCTTCCTCGGCGGTCGGGTAGTCGACGAGAAGCTTGAAGAGGAAGCGGTCGGTCTGCGCCTCGGGGAGCGGGTAGGTGCCCTCCTGTTCGACCGGGTTCTGCGTGGCCATGACGAAGAACGGCCGCGGGAGCGGATGCGTGCCGCCGCCGATGGTGACCTGCCGCTCCTGCATCGCCTCGAGCAGCGCGCTCTGCACCTTGGCGGGGGCGCGGTTGATTTCGTCGGCCAGCACGAGGTTCGCGAAGATCGGGCCGCGGTGCGCGGAGAACTCGCCGGTCTTCGGCTGGAAGATCATGGTGCCGACGACGTCGCTCGGCAGCAGATCGGGCGTGAACTGGATGCGCTCGAACTGCACGCCGAGGGCGGAGCCGAGCGATTTCACGAGGAGGGTTTTGGCGAGACCGGGCATGCCCTCGAGGAGGACGTGGCCGTTGGCGAGCAGCGCCACGAG
Source organism: Opitutaceae bacterium (assembly GCA_029979145.1). Taxonomy (GTDB): domain Bacteria; phylum Verrucomicrobiota; class Verrucomicrobiia; order Opitutales; family Opitutaceae; genus Cephaloticoccus. Next base: position 4,184 of record JAPOIC010000174.1, on the reverse strand, counting down.
GAGGCGCTCGACCACGGCTTCCTGGCCGATCACGGCCTTGCCGATTTCATCACCGAGTTTTTGGGACCAATCCGGGCCTGATATCATAATGCGCAAAAAGGAGTTGAGTGGAGTGTCGGTTTGACTCCGCCGGGGGAGAATGGTTTCCCGAGAAAAACGGTCCGCGCATGCAAATACCAACCCAAATTGTCCGCCGGCTCGATGCCCTGGGGGTGCGGGCGGAGGACGTGGATGAACGGTTCATCCGCGGCGCGGGTCCGGGCGGCCAGAAAATCAACAAAACCGCCTCGACCGTTTGGCTGCGCCACGGGCCTACAGGCGTCGAGGTGCGGTGCCAGGCCGGTCGGTCCCAAACGGCCAACCGCGAGCAGGCTTGCGCGGAGTTCTGCGCCAAGCTGGAAACCCGCCGGGCCGAGGCCAAGGCGGAGGAGCGGCACGAGCGCGAGGTGGAGCGACGGCGGACCCGCCAAAAGAGCCGCGCGCAGAAGGCCCGCATGGTTGACGCCAAGAAACACCGTTCGCGCACCAAGGCCTCGCGCGGCCGGGTGCACGGGGACTGAGTTACGCGAGCGGCGTGACCGTGTCGCCGACGCGAATCGTGCCGGACTTCGACGCGTTGATCAGATTCTGGCCGAAATACACCCGGCCCGGATCGTCCGGGTGCCGCCGGAAAGTCGCGAGGGTGCGCAGCGGTTCCTTGCCGCGTTCGCCGGTTTTTTGGTCGGTGGTCGTCATGATGCAGCGCTCGCTGCGACCGGCCGAACGCAGCGTCACGCCGCCGATCTTGAATCCGTTGCCCTCATCCTCGGCGAAGGCCGTGCCGCCAGTGAAAACCAGATTGGGGCGAAAGCGGTCCATAGGCACGGGTTCACCGCCACGCTCCAAGATGCGGTCATTCAGATTGGCGAGCGAGGCTTCGCTGACCGCGAGGAGGGGGGCGCCGTCGGCGAAGGTGTAAGCATCGCCGGGTTGTGCGGCGGGCTTGGTGACGGGGCGACTGAAGTTCTTTCCGATGCGCACCAGCCGACAGGGGTGACGCAGAAAATCCGACAGCCAGACGGCGACTTCCACGCCGCAGTCCTCGGCGGTGACGGTGTCGCGCCAGACCTGCACGGTGCATTCCGGTCCGGACTCCGCCAGCGCCACGGCGGCCGAGCCATGGGCGGGATTGCGCAGGATCAGGTTGCCGCGCTCCAAGGCCGTGGCGATGCGCGCCATGGCGGGGAGGGCGCGCTGGGTGAGGAACTGGCCTTGGTCATCGACCACGAGGAAACGCCGGTCGCCGACAAGGCCGAGCCCATCCAATTCGGCGGAGTCGACCGCGAAGCCGCGCAGGGATTTCACCGGGTAGAGAAAAATGCCGGCGAGAGTCATGGGTCAGTCCCGGGGGCGCAGCTTGATGCCGATGGCCGCGATCAAGACGAGCCCGGCGCAGCCCAGGCCGACGATCGGGCCCGGTTGCACGTCAAAGGTGGCGAGGTTACGGCCGCTCAGTTTGATCACGGCGTTGGTCGCACCATAGAAAAAGAAGAATGCGATCGGTGCGCTGGCGCAGACCATCTTCCAGCTCATCTCGTCGACGGCGTGACGGATGAGTTTCCAGAGCGGGCTTTCGTCCTTCGGATCTCCGGGCATGGCGTCAGGCCTTGCGGCGGTAGGTGGCGAGATAACACAGCGTGCCGGCCGGAGCGGCGAATGCGTTCGGCGCGGTGTCGCCTTCCAGCGAAAAGCAGACGCGGAGCCGGTCACCCTGCAGCTGAACGATGCCGGGCAGGGTGCGGCCTTGGTTCACGCCAACGCGGCCGGTCATGGTAATGCCGCGGGGCGTGCCGTCGGCGGCGAGTGCATAGGTGCCGGCATCGGTGGTCTCGCCGCCGAAGCGAACCGCGTAGCCCGTGGCGGAGAATTCGAGTTCGACGTGCGCGGCGGCGTCGTCGGGCATGGGTTGGCCGCCAAGTTCGGCGCGGACGACCTGCCAGATGCCGTGCAGAGCGGACGAATCAGGCGCGTTCACGGGCTCAGTTGCGTTTGGCGACGTCGCGCGGCGCGGTTTCGACAGGGCCGGGTTCACCGAGCGACTTGGTGCCTTGCGCTCCGAGTTCGGAGAATTTGCGCGCGCCGGGCAGGAGTTGGGTTTCAAAGGAACCCACGGCGGAGTTGTAGGCCTTACTCGCGGTCTCAAGGCCGCGGCCGACCTTGTCGAGGTGATCGGCAAAAGTCGCGGCGCGATCGTAGAGCTGGCGACCGAGGTCGGCAATGACCTGGGCGTTGCGCGAGACGTCCTCCTGGCGCCAGCCATAGGCAGCGGCCTTGAGTAGGGCGATGAGCGTGGCGGGCGTGGCGAGCAGGACCTTTTTGCTGATCGCGCGATCGATCAGCGTGGGGTCGGACTGCAGGGCGCCGGAAAGGAATTGGTCACCGGGGAGAAACAACACGACGAACTCCGGCGAGGGTTGAAACTGCTCCCAGTAGTTTTTGGCGCCGAGGGCGTCGATGTGGCCGCGGACCTTGGCAGCGTGGGCGGCGAGCCGTTCGTTGCGCACGGTCTCATCGGCGGCATTGGCGGCCTCGCGGTAGGCGTCGTTGGGCGCCTTGGCGTCGATGACGATCTGCTGACCGCCAGGCAGGCGCACGACGACGTCGGGACGGAAACGCCGCTCCTCCGCTGTGACGCTGCTTTGCTCGTCGAAGTCGCAGTAGCGCGACATGCCGGAAAGCTCGACGACGCGGCGAAGCTGGAGCTCACCCCAGGTGCCGGCGGTGGTGGTCGAGCGCAGGGCGGTGGTGAGTTTGGCGGCCTCGGCTTGGAGCTGGTTTTGCGCGGACCCGAGGCTTTGCAGCTGCTCGGAGAGCCGGCCGTAGGCGTCGGCCCGGGCCTTTTCGATCTCGCCTATCTTCGTGTTCACGTTTTGCAGCGAGTCGTTGAGCGGCTTGATGAGGGAATCGATGGCCTGCTGCCGTTTGCCGAGGTCGTCGGCCGACTGCTGGTGCAACTTGGCGAAGGACTCACGGGCGAGCTTGAGGAACTCGTCGTTGTTACGGCTGAGCGCCTCGGCGGAGAGGGCCTTGAATTCGGTGCTGAGCCGCGTGTGCGCTTCTTTCTCCGCGGTGAGGGCGGTCTCAAGTCGAGCAACCTGGGCGCGAAGATCGCCTTCGGCGCGGCGCAAGTCCGCCACTTCGGCGGTGGCCGCAGCCAAGGATTCCTCCCGCATGCGCAGACGCTCCGCGGTCGTGGCATGACGCTGGCGCAGGGCGATCAACGCGGCGACAAAGGCAGAGGCGAGGGCGACGGTAAAAAGCACGTGAATCAGGGGTCGGAAAAGAGGCGGTGGCGGAATGCCGGATGCGTTCCTTGACACATGCAAGCGCTGACTGCAAACACGCTGATGTTCAGGTGATGCTTTGAGCACCCATTTCGGTCCCGCAAAGCCATGGTGACAGAACCCACGCCCGTTTCCGCCGACATCGCCGCCAAACCCGCCGTGCTCGTGGTTGACGACGAATACGGTCCCCGCGAATCCATCGCCTTCACGCTCTCCTCGGAGTTTGCCGTGGTGACGGCCTCCCGCGCCGTTGAGGCCCTCAAGAAGCTGAGGGAGAAGCGTTACGCGGCGGTGGTGTTGGATATCCGCATGCCCGAAATGGACGGCATCCGGGCGCTCGAGGAGCTGCGCAAAATTGATTCGGACGTATCGGTGATCATGCTCACCGGCTACGGCACCTTGCACACCGCGCAGCAGGGGATGGTGGGCGGGGCCAACCAATACCTGCGCAAGCCGCCGGACGTGAACTAGCTGATCGAGGCCGTGCGCAAGCAGACCGCCGCCACGCGCATGCGGCGGCAGCAAACCGAGATCAATCGGCAAACCCAGCAGCTTAAAGAGGCCTTGCAACGCGAGATTGCCGATGCCGAGCCGCACATCTGGCAGTCACGGGCGTCGGTCGAGCTGGTGCATGACCTCAACAATCCCCTGACGGTCGTGATCGGTTACGCCGCGCTGCTCGTCGAGGAAGCGCGGACGCTGTCGCGTCAGACCAATGCCGACAGCGCGAAGATGCGCGACTACGCGGGGGTGGTGGAGCGAGCCGCGGAGTATTGTCACCACCTGCCTCATGGCCGGCTATCGCGTGGTCAAGGGCGAGGAAATGCGGGGCGCGTTTTACTCGGCGCTGGCGACCGGTGT
>JAPOIC010000217.1 GCA_029979145.1 Opitutaceae bacterium | reverse complement strand
GATTCGTTTACGATCGCGTCGTGCACGCCGCCGTCGAGGAACACGACGGCGAGTTGCACGGTGATGAGATCGTGAGGATGGCGCGGGGTTTTGGTGATGCGCACGGCTGCCGTATCGATGACCCGCGCCACGGGCGGGACGGTCATCACCAAGGTGTCCTGCCACTGCACCACGCCATCGATGAACCAGCGCGGCAAAACCGGGGCGCGGGTCTCAAGCAGGTAGCGCAGGTAGGCGGGGGCGATGGAAACGGCGGTGGGATCGTCGCCATATTCCTTGAGCAGGAAATAGACGACCCGCGTGTCCACGTCCCAGAACGTAAAGTTGGGCATGAACTGGACCCGGCCGGGACTTTGGCTGGTGCGAAAGCGGCTTTGCAGGATGTCGGCCAGCTGGCGCGAAGTGCCGCCCTGCTTGTCGGCGTCGTCGAGCAAGATCACGGCCGGCACATCGCTCCCGGGCTGGAGGGCCGCGGGATAAATCTGACCGAGCATGTTGAGCAGGCGTTGTTGCCGGTCGATCAAAGTAGACGTGAGATTTTGCGAACAGCGCGAAAGCACCTGGAGGTTAGGCAGCTCGGCAATCAGCCAGGGCTGGCCGGCGAAATCCTCGACCAACATCGGAGGCAGGTTGACGATGCGCTCCCAGTCCGCCGGTCCGCCGCTTGCGACCGGATGCTCTGGCGCCAGCGTGCCGGCGGACCACGCCCAGATGGGCGCCAGCAGGAGAATCATGGCGCGCAGAACGCCGCGGAGCGCGCGGCGGGCGAGGTCGCAGGGGAGCACGCCATTGAGATGCGCGGAAACGAAAAAAACACTACACGCGTCCGGAATTCCGTGGCGTCAACGAGCAGTGAGCGCCTGAGCAGCGGCGGCAAATACCTCGTCCACGCCGAGTTTCCTCACGCAGTAGCTGCGATAAGAATCGTCGCGCACGCAGGGCGTCGGCAGGTCGGGCAGGCACGTGCAGGGCAGCGTGGTTTGCAGGACCGTGTGACCCTCGCCGACCGGGCGCCAAATGGCTGCGTTTTGCGAGCCGAAAAGCGCGACGACGCGGGTGCCGACGCCGGCGGCGATATGCATCGGTCCGCTGTCGTGACACAGCATCAGGTCAAACTGGGCGAGGAATGCGGCGAATTCGCCGACGGAAAATGTTTCATCGATCAACACGAGGTGGGACTTGGCCGCGTCGCGGATCTCGCGCGCGATGGCGCGCTCGCCGGTACCGGCGATGAGAAAAACCTGAGCATCGTGTTCCTCCTGCAGTCGATCGCAGACGGCGGCGAAGCGCTCGGCCGGCCACACGCGGAAACGGCTGCGGCTGCCCGGATGCACGACGATCTTCGGGCGGTCGCCGGGACCGCGACGGCGGGGGCCGCCGGTGAATTTCTGCACGGTGGCGAGATCGGCCTCGCCGGGTTGCAGATGAAAATCGCGCGTCGTGACAGGCACGCCCACGTGCTCAAGCAGGCGAAGGTAAGTCTCGGTGATCGGGTGGGTCCGGTAAAAGGCATCGTCGACCACGGCGCGTCCGGTGTAGACCCAGCGGTGCTTGAAAGGTATCAACTCGCGCTCGTAGGTCACGCGCACCGTGGCGCCGGTCAGGCGGCTGACGAGGGCGGTCTTGTCGGTGTTGTCGAAGTCGAGCACGTGCGTGAACTTCGTCGCGCGCAATTCGCGCAGAAAGCGCCACCACTCGCCGGCCTTGGCGGGAAAGGCGCGGACGCGATCCACGTCGGGGTGGAGCCGGCCGACGGGGGCGTAGCCGCGCTCGGCGAGCAAGGCGATCTGCGCGTCGGGCCAGTGCGCCTTCAGATTGCGGAAGACCGAGCCGAGCAGGACGAGGTCGCCGATATAACGGCGGCGGATCACGAGGATGCGCGGGGCGTCGGGCATGGCGTTCAGCCGCCCAGCGCGTGCTGGTTGTCGTAGAGCCGGCGGTAGAGCGCGTTGGTGCCGTGCAGGTCGGCGTGTGTGCCGGATGCCGCGATGCGGCCCTGTTCAAACACGAGGATCAGCGACGCATCACGGATCGTGCTGAAGCGGTGCGCGATGATGAAGACGGTCTTGCCGACGACCAGATGCTGCAGGGCGTCCTGAATCATTTGCTCGCTCTGCGAATCGAGAGCGGAGGTAGCTTCGTCGAGGATCAGGATCGGGGCGTTGCGCAGAAAGGCGCGGGCGAGGGCGATGCGCTGTTTCTGTCCGCCGGAGACCAGGGCGCCGCGTTCGCCGACGATCGTGTCGTAGCCCTGGGGAAACTGGCGGATGAATTCGTCGGCATGCGCCGCGCGGGCGGCGGCGAGCACTTCCTCGCGCGACGCGTCGAGGCGGCCGATGAGGAGATTGTTGTAAATGGTGTCGTTGAACAGCACCGGGTCCTGCGAGACGACGGCGATGTTGGCGCGCAGGTCGGCGAGGCGCAGCGAGCGCACGTCGATCCCGTCGACCGTGACGGCGCCGCCGGTGACGTCATAGAAACGCGGGACGAGGTGGGCGAAGGTGGACTTGCCGGCGCCGCTGGGGCCCACGAGGGCGCAAACCGTTCCGGCGGGAATGGCGATGTCTACCTTGTGCAGCACCGGCTGTCCGGTCTGGTAGGCGAAGGAGACCTGATTAAAGCGCATCTCGCCGCGCAGGCGGCACTTGAGCTCGACCGGGTTGGCGGGATCGGTGATTTCTAGCGGCGCCTTGAACACATGCTCCAGCCGCTCCAGCGCGCTGGTGCCGCGCTTCACCTCGTTGTTGAGGGCGCCGAGCTTCTTGACCGGATCGTAGCTGGCGTAGAGCGCGGTGAAGATGGCGAGGAAGGACTCCAAGGGGACGTTGGCGCGGTAGGAGTAGACGAAGGTGATGGCGAGCCCGAGGGCCGAGATGACCTCGAGGGCCGGCGTGAGCATCTGGGCGTATTTGGCCGCCTTCATCTGAAAGAAGATCAGCCGGCCACTTTCGGCCGCGAAGCGCTCGGTCTGCCGGTCCTCGAGGCCGAAGGCGCGCACCTCGCGGGCGGCGCTGAGGTTTTCGGCGAAGCGGTCGGTCACACTGCCAAGCTGCGCCTGAATCTGCGTGGCGCGGGCCATGAGCTTTTTACCGACGTAGCGGATGGGGAAGGCACAGAGCGGAATCAGCGCGAGGCAGACCAGGACGAGGGCCACGCCTTGTTCGTTGAACGCCGTCCACGTCAGGAAGCCGACGGCGCCGAGCAGGGTGGCCGGTTGCTTGATGCCGTCGTTGGCGATGCTGGTGAGCGAAAACTGAAGCTGGTTCGTGTCGGCGATGCCGCGCGAGATCAGGTCGCCGGAGGTCTGGCGCTGGATAAAGGCGAGCGGCAGCAGCTGCAGGCGCCGAAAATAGTCGAAGCGCATGGCCTCGAGCACGCGCACGCCGGCGAGCTGGATCAGGTAGCTGTTGAGGTAGCCGGCGACGCCGCGGATGAGGAAGATGATCGGCAGCCAGGCCGCGATCAGGATCAGCTGGGTGAGGGTCAGGTCAGTGGCCTCGGCGGAAAAGATGCGCGGAAAGACCTGCTTGATCATCAGCGGCAGACCGGCGCCTGTGGCCGCGCCGTAGAGCAGCCCGGCGAGCAGGGCGCCGATGAGCGTGCCGCGGACACGGCGCAAGTAGCTGAGGTAAGGCCGGAAGCGGCGCATGGAAGGCTAGGAAACCGGGTTCCGGCCGGCGTTCCACCTCAATCTTTCGCCGAGCGCACGTCGAGTGCGTCGCGCAGGCCGTCGCCGAGGAAGTTGAGCGAGAACAGCGTGAGCGAGAAAATCGTGCCCGGGAAGACGAGCAGCCACCAGAATTCCTCCATCTTTT
>JAPOIC010000246.1 GCA_029979145.1 Opitutaceae bacterium | reverse complement strand
TCCTGTGAAAATTCTTCGGTTTGGAGCTGTGGCGTGAGCGACAGGCGCACGTCGGTGACGGCGGCGAAGGCGGATACGATCAGCGAGATCGGCGCGGTGATGCGCTTGGTCTGGCCGTCCTGCGACCAGACAGTGCTCATCGACATCGAATCCTTGCCGACGGGGATGGTGATGCCGAGGGCGGGGCAGAGTTCGAGGCCCACGGCCTTCACGGCGGCGTAGAGGTCGGCGGCGTCGCCCGGGACGGCAGGAGCGGCCATCCAGTTGGCGCTGAGGTTGACCTTGCCGAGGTCGCCGACCTGCGCGGCGGCGAGATTGGTCAGAGCCTCGCCGACGGCGAGGCGGGCGGAGGCTGCGGCGTTGTTGACCGCCACGGGCGTGCGCTCGCCCATGGCCATGGCTTCGCCGGAAGTGACATTGAAGCTTGCGGCGGTGACACCGCAGTCCGCCACGGGCACCTGCCACGGTCCGACCATCTGGTCGCGCACGATCAGGCCGCCGACCGAGCGGTCGCCGATGGAGATGAGGAAGGTCTTGTCGGCCACCGCCGGGTGCGAAAGCACGCGCTTCACCGCTTCGGCCAGCGTGAGGTCACCGAGGTCGAGCTCATGTTGCGGCCGCGGGAGGGATTTTTCCTGCCGATGCATGCGCGGTGGTTTGCCGAGCAAGACCTCGAGCGGGAGGTCGATCGGAGTGTTGTAGAAATGCGGGTCCTCCACCACGAGCTCCTTGCGCTCGGTGGCTTCCCCGACGATCGCGAACGGCGCGCGCTCGCGCGCGCAGAGGGCCGCGAAGGTGTCGATACGGGCGGCGGGGATGGCGAGGACGTAGCGTTCCTGCGACTCATTGCACCAGATCTCGAGCGGTGACATGCCCGGCTCGTCGTTGGGCAGCTGGCGCAGGTCGAATTTGCCGCCACGACCGCCGTCGTTGACGAGTTCCGGGAGGGCGTTGGACACGCCGCCGGCGCCGACATCGTGGATGAAGGAGATGGGGTTCTCGTCACCCAGGGCCCAGCAGCGGTCGATGACCTCCTGGCAACGGCGCTCCATCTCGGCGTTGTCGCGCTGCACGCTGGCGAAATCGAGGTCCTCGCTGCCGGAGCCGCTCGCCATCGAGCTGGCGGCGCCGCCGCCGAGGCCGATGAGCATGCAGGGACCGCCGAGGACAACGAGTTTGTCGCCGGGATTGATCGCGCCCTTGCGAATGTGGTCCTCGCGAATGTTGCCGAGGCCGCCGGCGAGCATGATGGGCTTGTGGTAGCCGCGCAGCTCGGGGCCGTTGGCGCCGGGGACTTTTTGCTCGAAGGTGCGAAAATAGCCGTTGATGGCGGGGCGACCGAACTCGTTGTTGAACGCCGCGCCGCCGAGCGGGCCCTCGATCATGATGTCGAGGGCGGAGACGATGCGGCCGGGCTTGCCGTTATCCTTTTCCCACGGTTGGACGGCGCCGGGCAGGCGGAGGTTGGAAACGGTGAAACCGACCAGGCCGGCCTTGGGGCGCGCGCCGCGGCCGGTGGCACCCTCGTCGCGGATTTCGCCGCCGGAGCCGGTGGCGGCGCCGGGGAAGGGCGAGATGGCGGTGGGGTGGTTGTGCGTCTCGACCTTGCACAACACGTGAATTGGTTCCTCGTGCGCCGCGTAGGTGCCGGTGCGGGGGTCGACGAAGAAGCGTCCGCCGACGTTGCCGGTGAGCACCGCGGCGTTGTCCTTGTAGGCCGAAAGGATGCCCTCGCTGTGCAACTGATAGGTGTTGCGGATCATTTGGAACAGCGAGTGATCCTGCGCCACGCCGTCGATTTCCCAAGTGGCGTTGAAAATCTTGTGCCGGCAGTGCTCGGAGTTGGCCTGCGCGAACATCATGAGCTCGATGTCGTTGGGATCGCGGGCGAGCTTGGTGAAGGCGGCGACGAGGTAATCGATTTCGTCCTCGGCCAGCGCAAGGCCAAGGTCCCGGTTGGCGGTCTCCAACGCGGCCCGGCCCTGAGCGAGCACCGGGACTGAGGTCATCGGTTTCGGGGTGTCGTGGCGGAAGAGCGCGGCGCAGGCCTCGACCGAGTCGAACACCGCTTGGGTCATGCGGTCGTGCAGGGCGGCCCGAATGCCGCTCAACTGATTGGCTGACAACACGCTGAGCGGTTTGGCCAGGCCCGCGTTGTCCAGGGTAAGCGTATAGGCGATGACGCGCTCGATCCGTTTCACCTGGCTCAGGCCGCAGATATGTGCGATGTCCGTGGCCTTCGACGACCAAGGCGAGATCGTTCCGGGGCGGGGCGCCACGACCTGCACGAAGCCCGTGGCGGCCGCAGTCTGCCGGGTCGGGCCGTAGGTCAGGAGCTTTTCCAGCACTTCGCGCTCCTTGGGGCTGAGGTCTCCGGCCAGTTCGCAGACGTGCACGAAGTCGGCGGTGACGGCCCGGACGGGGAGGCCCGCGGCGGTGAGGTCCTGGCGCAGCTTGTTCAGTCGGAAAGGAGAGAGGGCCGGGGAGCCGCGGAGAATGAGCATGGTCGGGGATTTTCTTCCGCATCATCCGCGCGCGGTCAAGGGGTCTGCGCGTCGGAAGCTGTTTTGGTGACGAAAAGGAGAAAAGCCGTTGACGATTCCCGGACCTTGAACCCAATGAACGGGCTTGAAGCCCGTGAGGACCAAGCACCACCCGCACCGCTCCCATCAACGCCGCCTTTCCGTCGGAAACGCGCCGATGCGCCGGGGAACGCAGCCATGAGCGACCGGATCACCCACGAGTGCGGCGTGGCGCTGGTGCGGCTCCTGAAGCCGCTTTCCTACTACCAGGAAAAATACGGCTCGCCGCTGTGGGGGGTCACCAAGCTTTTCCTCCTGATGGAGAAGCAGCACAACCGCGGCCAGGACGGCGCGGGCGTGGCCTGTGTGAAGCTCGACGTGCCCGCGGGCGAGGCGTTCATGTTCCGCGAGCGCAGCGTCAAGGCCAACCCCCTCGACAAGATCTTCAAGGCGCTCCTCGCCCAATACAACGGCAAGGTCGACAGCGGGGTGATTCACCCGGAGTTCCCGGACACGGTGAAAAAGGCCTTCGACTTCGGCGGCGAGCTGCTGATGGGCCACCTGCGCTACGGCACCAGCGGCGGTTACAACATGTCGTCGTGCCACCCGTTTTTCCGCCGCAGCCCGTGGCCGACGCGCAACCTCGCCCTCTGCGGCAACTTCAACCTCCCCAACACTACCGAGCTCAACGCCTCGCTCACGGCGATG
>JAPOIC010000044.1 GCA_029979145.1 Opitutaceae bacterium | reverse complement strand
GGCCGCGCCCTGTTGAATCTCGGCCACACCTTTGGCCATGCGATCGAGCAGGTCGCGGGTTACGGTGTCTACCTGCACGGCGAGGCGGTGGCGCTCGGTCTCGTGGCGGCCACCCATCTTTCGGTGGCGTTGGGGCATCTGCCCACGAGTGACGTGTCGCGGGTAGAGGCAGTGCTGGCCGCGCATGCGTTGCCGGTGAAATTGCGGACGGCGTTGACCCTCCCGGACCTCATGGCGGCGGTGGCGCGGGACAAGAAAGTGCGCGCTGGCCTGCCGCGATTTGTGGTGATGACGGCGCTCGGCGAGGCGGCGACGCGCGAGGGTATTGATTCCGCGATGGCCGAGGCCTGCTTCTCGGCGATCGGTGCCGGAGATTGAAGTGACATCCGCGCCAACATCGGGCTAACTTTTCCGCCATGGCCGCCATCGACGAAGGCATCGTGCGCGAGTATTTCGAGCAAAGCGGATTTCTCGTGCGCCAGATGCGCAAGTATCAAGTCCAGGCCCGCCGCAAGACGAGCGACGAAGAGATCGACCTGCTGGTTTACAACGCCGCGTGGCGCAAGGGCAGCCGCAAGCCCGACTTCTTCCTGTTTTCGTCCGAGCTGCCCTTCATCCACCGCGCGGTCGTGGCGGTGAAGCCGTGGCACACGGACGTGTTTTCCCCCGGCATGCTCAAGAGCAGCCCGGAAATCTTTCGGTTCCTTGAGGAAAACGTCCTCAAGGAAGCCACGCGTTTTTTCCCCACCGAGGACGAGGATGACGGAGCCGGCGGGGATTTGACCAAGATCCTGGTGCTGCCCGGTCTGCCCACGGCCGAGCCGTTTCGCTCCCAGAGCGTCGAGGTGCTGAAGGAGCGCGGCGTCGACGGCATCATTTCCTTCCGCTCCATGCTGCTTGACCTGATCGAGAAGGTAGAGGTCAACCGCAGCTACCGGAAAAGCGACACCCTGCAGGTCATCCGCATTTTGAAAAACTACGACCTGATCAAGGATGCGCAGCTCGACATGTTTCCCGACCGCCCGGCGCGGCGCGGCAAAGCCTGACCATGGCGACGACGATTCATCCCACCGCGATCGTGGAACCCGGTGCGCAACTCGGCGGCGGCTGCGAAATCATGGCCCACGCCATCGTCACGCGTCACTGCGTGTTGGGTGCCGGCGTGGTCGTGCACCCCTTCGCCGTCATCGGCGGCGATCCGCAATACCTGAAGTTTGACCGCGCGCTGGCCTCGCGCGTCGAGATCGGTGCGGGCACGGTTATCCGCGAGCACGTGACGGTGAACCGCTCGATTCACGCCGACCAAGCGACCGTGATCGGGGCGCACTGTTTTCTCATGGCGACGAGCCACGTCGCCCACGACTGCGTGCTGGGCGATCATGTGGTGCTGGCCAACGCCGCGCTGCTGGCAGGGCACGTGAGCGTTGGCGCGCACACCTTCATGGGCGGCGGCGCGGCGGTGCACCAATTTTGTCGCATCGGCGAAAGCGTGATGGTGGCGGGCCACGCCGCGATCACGCGCGACGTGCCGCCTTACCTGATGGTGGCGGAGCGCGACGACGTGATTGCGTTCAATGTGGTGGGCCTGCGGCGTCGCGGATTCAGCCGCGAGGCGATGGTCGAACTCAAGCGGGCCTTCGAGTCGGTGTTTTTCACGCCGGGCAACATCCGTGCGGTCGCCGCCGGTCTGTTGACCGACCAAGCATGGTCCACCGCGGAAGCGAAGGCGTTCCTGGCGTTCTTCGCGGAAGGCAAGCGCAGCTTCGCCCGCGCGCGCCGGCGGAAGGCGGAAGACGAGGCTGACGATGCCTGAGCTGGCGATCACCTGCGGTGACCCCGCGGGCATCGGCCCCGAGGTCATCGCCACTTGGCTGCACGCTTCGGATTCCGACGCCGCCGACGTGACCGTGATCGGACCCGCCACCTGGCTGGCGACCTTGCCGGAATCGGTGATGAAAATCGCCGTGGGGCAGGAGACCTATGCGGCCGTGCCGGGAAGGCCGGACGCGGAGGGTGCCTTGACCGCCTACGCGGCGATGGAGCTGGCGGCGCAAGGCTGCTGCGACGGACGGTTTGCCGGCGTGGTGACCGGTCCGGTCAGCAAGTCGGAGCTGGCGCGCATCGGGTATCCCTTTCTCGGCCAGACGGAATTCTTCGCCGACCGCTGGGGCGGCGAGCCCGTGATGGCTTTTACCGGCGGGCGACTCCGCATCGCGCTGGCGACGTGGCATCTGCCGCTGGCGGAAGTGCCGCAGGCGCTGGGCCCGGCGCAACTGCACCGCACCATCGCGGCGGCCGATGAACTCGCGCGCAGCGAAGGCGTGACTGCGCCCCGTCTCGCGGTGTGCGGGCTCAACCCGCACGCCGGCGAGGCCGGGCTGCTGGGCGAAGAGGAGCGTGACTTTCTCAACCCGGTGCTGGCGAAGCTGGTGAAGGAATTTCCCGGTCTGGTGCCGCACTGCCTGCCGGGCGACACGGTGTTCGGCCGCCAGTTGCGCGGGGACTTCGACGCGGTGGTGGCGCTTTACCATGACCAAGGGCTGGCGCCGCTGAAGACGGTGGATTTCGACACGGCGGTGAATGTCACGCTGGGTCTGCCGCACGTGCGCACCAGTCCCGACCACGGCACGGCCTTTGCCCTGGCGGGCCGCGGCGAGGCGAGCGCCACGAGCCTGGTAAATGCGGTAACCTTGGCCCGGCGCTTGATTCGCCGGCGGATCAAGGGTTAGTTCGTGGGCATGACCGTTTCCACCACTGAACCGACTGCCGCCGCGCCCACCGTGCGCGAAGGTGATGAGCGGCTCGTGCGGCTCACCGTCGCGGCGGGGGCAAAGGTCACGGCGCTGATTGCGCGCGAACAACAGGGGGAATTCCTCCGCATCGCCATCACCGGCGGCGGTTGCAACGGCCTCAGCTACAAGCTGCGCTTTGCCGCCGCGCCCCGGACGGGCGACATCCTCGTGCGCTCGGCCGGCATCCCGGTGCTGGTCGACAGCAAAACCGCGCTCTACCTGCGCGGCACGGTGTTGGATTACTCAAGCCAGCTCATTGCGGGCGGGTTCAAGTTCACCAACCCCAATGCCAAGGCGAGCTGCTCCTGTGGCGAAAGCTTCAGCGTGTAAGCGTTTCCGGCCGGTCCGACCCTAAATAGGTGTTGTCATCGGCCCGGCGAACCCTGAGAACCGCAAAGTCTGATTTATCGTATCACAATTATTTGATGGCCAATTCGTTTCCCTCCGCCGGCGGCGGCCGCACCGGTAACTTCAACCGGCGCACCAACAACAATCCGTTTGCGGCCATTCGTCGCAATCACCGCATCCGGGTCCCGGAAGTCCGGGTGATTTCACCCGAAGGCAAGCAGCTTGGCATCATGGCGACGCAGGCCGCGATCAGCCTCGCCCTCGAAGTGGGCCTGGAACTCGTGGAAGTCGCGCCCAATGCGCGTCCGCCTGTCTGCCGCATCATGGACTTCGGCAAGTATGTCTATGAGGAGTCCAAGAAGACCTCCCACGCGAAGGCCACCGCGAGCAAGATCAAGGAGATCGAGTTCACGCCCCGCATCGAGGGCAATGACTTCATGACGAAGCTGCGCCGCGCCGAGGAGTTTCTGGCCCACGGCGCCAAGGTGAAGCTGCGCCTCAAGTTTCGCGGTCGCGAGATGGCCCACACGGAGATCGGCTTCGACGTGATGAAGCGCGCCATTTCCGAGCTTGCCGGCATGGGTCATCCCGACTCCGAGCTGAAGCTCATCGGCCGCAACATCAATGTCATGCTTACTGCGTTGCCCGCCAACAAGCGGAAGCCGAAGTTCCACCACGACGAGGAGCGGCATGACGAACCGGAAGAGGCCGAGGCGCACGACGCCTGAGCCACGGACGGTGCGCGGCACGAGTCAGATTCGCTTTCGGCCCGGGTTCGCTCCGGGCCGTTGGTTCATGATTTTTGCGGCGCTGGTCGCGTTCCTGCCATTGACGCCGGCGGCGGCGAAAAACATCCGGGTCGGGGGCGTGAGCTATGTGGATGCCGCGGAATTCGGCTCGCGTTACGGGCTGAAGGCCACCACCGCCGGGCGAAAGCTCACGCTGAAGAGCGCGTGGACCACCATCGAGTTGGAGGCGGAAAGCCGCGAGTGCCGTTACAACGGCCTGCGAGTTTTTCTGGGTGATGCATCGCGGGCCTACCGCGGCGCAGTCCTTATCAGTCGCACCGATGCGGACCGGTTGTTCAATCCGTTGCTCCTGCCCGGCAATGATCAGAAAAAGGTGCCGGACCTGCGCACCATCGTCATCGATCCCGGCCATGGCGGGCGCGATCCGGGCAAGGAAAACCGGCGCCTGAAAATCAACGAGAAGACCGTCGCCCTCGACACGGCGTTGCGGCTGCAGCGCATGCTCGAAAACATGGGCTACCGGGTTTTACTCACTCGCACCGAGGACAAGCACCTCGGCGCGGACAAGGCGGCGGACCTGCTGGAACGTGCCGCCATCGCGAAGCGGGCGGGGGCGGACCTGTTGATCAGCCTGCATTACAACGCGGTGTCCAGCGCCGCGCAACGCGTTTCCGGCGTCGAAGTCTACAGCCTCACGCCGCAGCATCAGTATTCGACCTCGGATCCCGAGCAGGACGACGCCAAGGGCGCGGCGGAGTTCAACGCCGGGAACGCCCGGGACCATTGGAACATACTGCTCGGCTATCACGTGCACCGGCGCTTGGTGGACGAGCTCAAGATTTCCGACCGCGGCCTGAAGCGCGCCCGCTGGGCGGTGCTGCGCCATGCGGAATGCCCGGCCATTTTGGTGGAGGCCGGATTTCTGTCCAACGATGCCGAGGCCCGCCGCATCGCGACGCCGGAATACCGTCAGCGCATCGCCGATGCCATCGCGCATGGCGTGGAAGCCTACGGCGCAGTTGTGGCCGGCGTGCGAAAGCAACGCGGCGGCAAGTGACCGGCGGACGCCCCGCCGCATCGTGCTCGCGGCGCGAGCGCGGCGTCAACGTGCGGCCTGCAGCCAACCAGCACCAGCGTGGCCGAGCCAAACGCCACCAAGGCACAGCAACACCGAACCCAGCACGTAGGCGAGGCCGAGGGGCCAGTTGCCCTCCTTCAGCAGGCTCAGGGTCTGCAGGCTGAAGGATGAGAACGTGGTGTAGCCACCACACAGGCCGGTCATCAGAAAGAAGCGGGTCTGCGTGCTGCCGATCAGGCGGTCGCCGGCATCAAGGCTGGCGAGGACGCCGATGAGGAGGCAGCCGGTGACGTTGACGCCGAGGGTGCCCCACGGAAATCCGGAGTTGAGCCGTTGGTCGACGACCGTGGACAACCAGTAACGTGCCACGCTGCCGAGGGCACCACCGAAGGCGATGAGGAGATAATGCATGAGGGACGGGATGACTGGATTTGCGAGCGGGGCTGGAGTCATCAGCCCGGGCGGGCGATTTTCCTCGAGGTGGAATAGGCGGATTCCATCGCCGCACCAACCCAAGCAGGGCGCGGCGCCCAAGGCAAGCGGTCGAATGTAGCCTCGTCAGCAGCCCGGCCACGGTGGCAGGGTGGAGGGGTGAAGCGTTTCCTCGTGCTGGCGTGCCTGATCCTGGCCGGCGTCCGACCCGCCTCGGCGGAGAGTCTGGCGGCGCGCGTGGTGATCCTGGCGAACGAATCGGACGCAGACTCCGTGCGGATCGCCAAGTATTACGCCGAGCAACGCGGCGTGCCGGCTGCGAACATTGTCGCCCTGCCGATGCCAACCGGCGAAACGATCACGTGGCGCGATTTCGTCCTGAGCATCTGGCAACCGCTGCAGGACGAGCTTATCCGGCGGGAGTGGATCGACGCCCTGCAGGCGCAAGGGTTTGACGACGTGGGGCGCCGCAAGCTGGTTTTCTCGGGGCACCGGGTGTCCTACCTCGTGGTGTGCCGGGGCGTGCCGCTCCGCATTAATCACAGCCCCGAGTTGTTTCACGAGCAGCCGGACCTGGGCGAGCGCAGTGAGTTTCGCACCAACCGATCCGCGGTGGACTCCGAGTTGGCGCTGCTGGCCTTTGGGCACTACGACATCAACGCCTTGGTGCCCAATCCGCTGTTCCGGAGCCAGGATCCCTCGGTGCTGGTGGAAAAGATGATCGTGAAGGTCGGCCGGCTCGACGGCCCGCAATGCCGGGACGTCATCGCGATGATCGACGGCACGTTGGAGGCGGAGCGCCGCGGGTTGATTGGGCGCGCGTATGTCGACGTGCGCGGTCCCCACCGACAGGGCGAGCAATGGATGCGCCTCATTGCCGATCAGGCGACGGCGATGGATTTCCGTCCGGAAGTGCACGATGAGTCGGGCACTTTCCCGGAAAGCGCACGCTTTGACGCCCCGGCCCTTTATTTTGGCTGGTATGCCAGCAACGCCAACGGGCCCTTTCGCCTGCCGGGTTTCCGTTTTGCCCCGGGCGCCATCGCGGTCCACATCCACAGTTTTTCCGCCGCGACCCTGAGGTCGGACACGTCCGGATGGTGTGGCCTGTTGGTCGCCCGCGGCGCCGCCGCGACCACCGGGGCGGTTTTTGAGCCCTACCTGCAGTTCATGCATTTTCCCCACGTCATGCTGGCGGCGTTGGCGGAGGGCCAGACCCTGTGCGACGCGGCGACCCTGGCGTTGCCGTGCTTCAGCTGGATGAACGTCTTGATTGGCGATCCGCTTTACCGGCCGTTTGCCCGCAGTGAAACGGAACAGTGGCTCGGTCGGGAGCAACTACCCGCCGCCCTGCGTCCGTATGTGGCTTTGCGCGAGATGCAACGCCTGGACCGGGTCGGTGAGCCGGAAGCCGCATTGGCGCTGGCTCGCCGCGAGTTGAACGCGCAACCCAGTCTCGCACTCGGCGTGGAGTTGGCGACTCGGCTTGAGGCGCAGGGCGATCTCGCCGGTGCGGCGACTGCCATTGGATTTGTGACTTTTCTTCGCTCCGCTCCGACCAACGACTGGGCGCTGCTCAAAGCGGCCGCGGAAATCCTGCGAGCGTGCGGGCGGGGTGGTGATGCGCAGACCGTGCTGCAGCAATTGCTGCAGTTGCGGGACCTGCCCGACGGTCTGCGACAGGATTGGTTGCGCGACGGGGTGCGGCTGGCCAGTGGCAACGGCGACCTGAAACAAGCGATGGCGTGGGAAGCCGAGGCGAACCAGCTCGCGGCCAAGGCAAAAAATTAGGGCGGGGAATTATCCCCGCCCCGATGAGCGATCGACGGCGCCGACCTTAGACCTTGTCGACGATCTTGTCCGCCAGGCCGTATTCGATGGCCTCCTTGGCGTTGAGGTAGAAGTCGCGGTCGGTGTCGCGGGTGATGCGTTCCAGCGGCTGGCCGGAAGCGTCGGCGAGAATTTGGTTCAACTCCGCGCGGAGCTTTTCCATTTCCTGCGCCTGGATGTTGATGTCGGTGGCCGGGCCGATGAAACGGCCCGAGATGAGCGGCTGGTGGATCAGCACGCGGGAATGCGGGTAGAGCAGTCGGCAACCCTTCTTGGCGCCGCTGAGCAGGATCGAACCCATGGAAGCCGCCATGCCGGTGACGATCACGGTGACCGGCGAAGTGATCAGCTGCATGGTGTCGTAAACCGCCATGCCCGCGGTGATTGAGCCGCCTGGGGTGTTGATGTAGAAAAAGATTTCCTTCCCTGGCGCGCTGGCCTCGAGGTAGAGGAGCTTCTCGGTGATGTCCTTGGCGGTCTCGTCGGTGACGGCGCCCCAAAGGAAGATCTTCCGCTGCTCCAGGAACTTTTTCTGGATCTGGGCGGCAATGGGCATCGGGCTCTTGGCCGAGACGGTGTCCTCGTCTTCATCTTCGTCGTCGGCGGCGCGGGGAAGCGGTTCCTTCAAGCCGGTTTGGAGATTCGCGAAATGCATAGGGGACAAAAGTGGGGGTGAGGCGGCGTTTGGCAAGCTGCCGTCGCGATTACTGTGTCACCTGCTCGGCGGCGAGGCGGAGCCGCTGACGGAGGTCGGGCGGGAGATTCAGCAGGCCCTCCACGTGCACCAGACGCTGCAGCAATTCAGCCGGCTTGGTCTCCAGCGCGAGCAGGGCCGGTAGGCGTTGCCGCACCTCTTCCCACGATTGTTATTCGAAGTCATCAGTCACGAGCTGGACCAGGTAACCCGCGTTTTCCGGCGCCCGTTCCACGAGCGCGAGCCGCAGCCGCCGCGTCTCCGCCTTGAGCCCCAAGGCGGCAAGTTGCGGGGCGAGCAGACTGGCGTTGGCTTCGAAGGTGGGGCCTTGCAGGGTCAGCAATTGGTTCAGCCAGGTCTGGGCGTCGGTTGTGCGTTGCAAACCGAATGACGCCCATGCACGGCAGGCGCTGAGACCGGCCAGCCAGCCGGGGGCGAGATCGAGGTGATCCTGCAACAGTGCGCCCGTGTGCAGCGCGCCGGCATAGTCGCCGGCCTGACACTCCGCTTGCATGCAGGCGAGCAGGAGCGCCGGGGCCTTTCGGCCGGTCGGGTCCGTGGGCGCCACGGTCAGCACTTCGCGGGCGAGTTCGGGGTTTTTGACCTGACTGGCCGTGACGATCAGCAGGCGAAGCGCACGTTCGTCGTCCCGAAATTGCTCCAAATAGTTTGTTCGCTCCCGCTCGTAGGCGTTGCGTTCGCCGGTCTCGCTCAAGAGGCCGATCAGATCGGCCCTCGCTCCGGGGCTGTCCGGTTTCAACATGACGCGTCGAAACGCGACCCGGCGCGCGGCGTCCAGCTGACCCTCGGCGCGATAGGCTTGGACGAGGAGCAACGCCGCCAATTCCGCATCCGGTTGGGCCGTGAGCACCTGCTCCAGACGCTCGATGGCCGCGGGGCGTTTGTCGTCGGCGACATCGATGACCGCCAGATCGATCTGACCGCGGGTCGTGCGCTGCAGGTTCCAGTGTTCAATCAGGGCGCGCGCCGCGTCGTAGTGACCAAGCCGGGCGGTGGCGCGAGCAGTCTGGTGGGCGAGCTCGCGGTGATAGGGGCTGTCGTCCGGGCTTTCCGGCAATACTTGGGCGCCGAACGTGGCGATGGCATGAAAGCGGCGGTTGGTTTCCAAGAGTTGCAGATAAAACCGCAGGTAGTCGGTATTGTCGTCGGCCCGGGCCAGCCCCGCCTCTGCGACCTCGATGGCCGCGTCCGGCCGCCCGAGTTGTTGGTAAAATGCGGCCAGGTCACGCCGCGCCTCAAGGTTGTCCGGGGTTCGCGCCACGGCCGTGCGCAGGAGCATGAAAGCCTCGTTGCCCGCCCCGCGTTCGAGTGCAGCTTTCGCCTGGCTGTAGGCATGCCGTCCCAGCGTTTCGCGATAGTGCTGGCGGCGGAACGGGTAAAATGCGAGGTCGACCAAGGCGACATTGCTGACGCCGCGCTTGAATTTCACGAAGGCCCACGCCGCTCCCGCCAAGCCGAGCCAGCCGACCACGACCAAGGTGGCGACAACCCAAGCGATACGCGACCAGATGAAGAAGACCTTGGGGCCGTCAGACGTGTTGAGGCGCACCCAGAGCTTGCCGCGCCAAGTGCGGTCGCGCGGATTAAAGGCAATTTGACGCTTGCGGGAGTCGTCCGCCATGGGGTGGCAGACGCTGCTCCCGCACCACGCCGGTCGCAAGGAAATCAGCGAAGGACGGGCTTAGATCAACCCGAGCTTCATCTTCCCTTCCTCGGAGATCATGGACTGATTCCAGGGTGGTTCCCAGGTGATGCGGACGTCGGCTTCGTCGACGCCGGGGATGAGGAGAATCTTGCTCCTCGCGTCTTCGGCGATGGCCGGGCCCATGCCGCAGCCCGGGGCCGTCAGGGTCATGGCCACGAGCACCTTGTAGGCGTCGTCTTCCTTCTTCTCGATGTCCATCGAGTAAACCAAGCCAAGGTCGACGATGTTCACGGGGATCTCGGGGTCGAAGACCTTGCGGAGTTGCGTCCAAACCGCCTCGGGGTCGGGAGAACCGTCGGCGAGCGTGACCGCCTCGACCTTGGCCTCGAGCACTTCCTCGCCCAGCGCGTCGCCGTCCTTGCCGTCGATGCGGAAGAGACCGAAGTCGGTTTGCACCGTGTAGCTGCCGCCGAGGGTCTGGTGGATGAACAGGGTGGTGCTGGCGGTGAGCGTCTGCTTGTCGCCGGACGGGATCTGCGTGGCGGTGACGTCGCGGAAGAGGGTGCGTTCCTTGTTCGACATGGCGGGATCAGAGTTTCTTGAACTTTTCCTGGATGAAGGTGCCGAGAGCCTCGTGCAGATTGTCGTCGGTGAGCTTGTTGAGCACGCGCTCGAAGAAACCGAAGACGAGCAGCTCGTGGGCGCGGGCCGGCGGCACGCCGCGGGCCTGGAGGTAGTAGAGCTGCTCCGGGTCGAGGCGCGAGCTGGTGGCGCCGTGCGTGCACTTTACGTCGTTGGCCTGGATTTCGAGGCCAGGGAGCGAGTCAGCCGAGGCGTCGTCGCTGAGCATGAGGTTGCGGTTGCTCTGGTAGGCGTCGGTCTTCTGGGCGTCGGCGTCGACAACGATGAGGCCGGAGAAGATGGTGTGCGCGCGGTCGAGAAGCACGTTCTTGTAGAGGAGGTTCGACGACGTGTGCGGCGCGGCGTGGGTCTGCAGCGTGCGCTGGTCGAACTCCTGTTCGCCGTGAGCCACGGTGAGCGAGCACATCTCGCTGTGCGCGCCGGGTGCGAGCAAACGGCTGTGCGATTCGTGGCGCACCTGCTGGCCGCCAAGGTGGACGTTGGCCGAGAGCACCCGGGCGTCACGTTCGACGGCAATGGAGTTGGTCTGAAAAGCGAGGGTGCGCTCGGACCAGTTCTGCACGCCGACGTAGGTAAGCTGCGAGCCGGGGCCGGCGTGCAGGTCGTTGACGCCGGACACGAGGTGAGCTTCCTGCGACGAGGCGGACACGAAATACTCTACGAGCGTGGCCTTGGCGTGATCTTCAAGGATCACGATCGTATGCGGGAAGGCGGCCTTGTGGTCGCCGGAGAGCGTGTGTTGCACGACCAGCGGCGTGTCGATTTCGACCCCTTTGGGCACGTAGAGCACGGCGCCGGTGGCGGTCAAGGCGGTGTTGAGGGCGACGAATTTCTCGCTGCCGAGATTGGCCGGATGTTTTTGGAAATAACGGCGCACGAGGTCGCCGTGATCGCGCAGCGCCTCGTTGAACGGGGCGAAGATCACGCCCTTGGCCGCCAGCTCGGCCGGCAGGGTGCTGCGGTCGACGACCTGGCGGTTGGAGAACGTCATCTCCGCGGCGTGGGCGAAGTCGGGCAAGTGCGGGACGTGCAGCGCGGCCTCCTCGGGAAGGAGGTAGCCGTCGAGGTCGAGGCCCTTGAGATTGGAAAATCTCCAGCGCTCGTCCGCTCGGGAAGGCAGCGGCAGGGCGTTGAACTGATTCCAGGCGGCCTTCTTGGCTTCGAGCCACCAATCGGGCAGCGACGCGCGCTGCGAAAGGTGAACGGCGAAGCGCTCGCTGTTGAGGCCGGTGGCGTCGGTGGTCTGGGTCAAAGCGGACATGCGGAAGAAAAAGGCTGAAGTACTGAAAGGCTGAAGGGCTGAAAGTGGGTGTCTGTCGGGCGG
>JAPOIC010000258.1 GCA_029979145.1 Opitutaceae bacterium | reverse complement strand
CTGCGCAGCGGTGGCACCTCCGTGATATCCGGAAGGTATTTTTGCAGGGCGAGGAAAGCGCCCTCCCAGCGGAACTGCAGGCGTTCGTCGATCGGGATCTCCATGAACATGCCGGGACGGCGATAGCCGCGCGCGTGCAATTCCTGCAGCAGGCTGACCATGGATCGATAATGGTCCGAGCACACGCAGTGCAGCGGCGGGCGCTCCATCAGGTAGTCGGTGTAGACGGCGGTGTAGCGCTGCCAGCTGAGCTCGGTGAAATCGGGCGAACCGACGGCCGGGAGAATCACCAGACCCTGAATGCCGCGGGCGTGGAGAATGTCGTCGAGCCGCGCCATGCGCAGGTGCTCCGGGCCGACTTCAAAGTCCTCGACCTTGAAACCGAGTTCACCGGCACGCCGGTGTATGCCCGCGTGAACCGCCGCCGAGTAGCGCACGGCAAGGGGATCGCGATCGGGGTTCACCAGTTCGATCGAGGCGATGACCCCGCGAAATTGTTGTCCGCGGGAACGGCGGAGCTGCGACATGACTGCGCCCGTCAGCGGGTTGTGGTGATAGCCGGCGGCGTCGGCCGCCTCGCGCACCCGCTTCATGGTCTCGGCGTTGACGCGCGGCGAACCACGCAGGGCGTCGGACACGGTGGTGCGCGACAGGCCCAAGGCTCGGGCCAAGGTCCGGAGGGTCGGGGTCGACATGGGGTTGGCGACAGATTCCGCCTGCGCGCACGCCGTTTCAACGAAAATTCGACCAGTCCGAATTTTTGCCGGGGCGTCACCCCTCGGTCCCGGGGCGACCGGAGAGAAATGGAGATTGCGATTGTTCGAACTGTCATCCCCGCGCAGGCTTCGCCGCCGGGGTGCGGGCCGGCACGCTGACGTCCACCCCAGCCGCTCCTTGCGGCACTCCGATCGTCAACCCCGTTTCCCCATGGCCTCCCTGACTCGTCGCCAGTTTGTGCGCAGCGCTTCCCTGGCTGCTGCCGCCACGACCCTCATTACCCGCGCGCGCGCGGACCAAGCCCCGGCCATCGGCGCGTCCGGGGTGACGCTTGATTTGCCGTCAGGCGCCGCGCCGGTGCGGTGGCTCGACGGCGCGCCACCGGCGGAGCTGGCAGGCGCGACGTGGGGCGTGGCTTGGCCGCAAGGCGTGCATGCGCGGGACACGGCGTTCCAAGTAAAGACTGCGACCGGTGATGCGGTGCCGGTGCAAAGCTGGCCCACGGCCTTCTGGCCGGACGGCTCGTTGAAATGGACGGCGCATGCGGTGGCGGCAGGAACTCCCTTGGCCGGCGATTACGTGTTGTCGGCGGGTGAACCGGCGGCACCGGCGTTGGGCGTGTCCGCGGTATCGGGCGACGACGGCATTACGATCGATACCGGCGTGATGCTCGCAACCGTGGCACGATCCGGCGAAGTGCTCGTGCCCCTGATTGAACGCGCCGGACGACCGGTGCTGCGGGCCGGCCGATTGGTCTTGTTACGCCAGGATGCCCCTGACGCCGGGGCGACCGAATCATTTGCCGGTGCAATCGAAGCCGTGACCTTGGAGCAATCCGGTCCGGTGCGGGCGGTAGTGAAATTTGAAGGAAAACACCGTTCGAACGCGGGCCGCGCGTGGCTGCCTTTCGTGGTGCGCCTTTACTTTTACGCCGGCAGCGAGGCGATCCGCTGCGTGCACACCATTGTGCATGACGGCGATGAACAGAAGGACTTCATCCGCGGACTGGGCTTGCGATTCGACGTTCCGCTGGACGGTCCGCTATACGATCGGCACGTGCGTTTCTCCGGCCAGGACACGGGTTTGTTCGCCGAGGCCGTGCAGGGTTTGACGGGCCTGCGCCGCGATCCTGGTGCTGCGGTGCGCGCCGCTCAGCTGGCCGGCGAGGTGACGCCGCCGATCGCGACCTGGAGCCCGGGAGTTGGTGCGCGCGTCGACCATATCCCGGCGTTTGGCGACTGGACGCTGATCCAGCCGAATGCGGACGGCTTTGAAATCCGCAAACGCACGCGCGAGGGCTTTACCTGGATCGGCCCGGCGCGCGGACAGCGTGCAGGCGGGCTCGGTTACGTCGGCACGCCGCAGGGCGGAGTGGCCTTTGGGTTGCGCAATTTTTGGCAGAGTCATCCGGCGCAGCTGGATATCCGCGGCGCGATTGGCGAGTCGGCCGAGGTGACGGTGTGGCTGTGGGGACCCGAGGGCGGGACGATGGACCTGCGGCCGTATCACGACGGGATGGGGCAGGATACCTACGAATCACAGATCGAGGGCCTTGAGGTCACCTACGAGGATTACGAGCCGGGCTTTGACCGGCCCGAGGGCGTGGCCCGCACGAGTGAACTGTTCCTCTGGGCCCTCCCCGCCACGCCTGCGCGCGAGCGCCTGACGGTGCTGGCCCAGGCCGTGCGCGAGCCGGCAGTTTTGACCACGACCCCGACCCATCTGGCGCGTTGCGGAGTGTTCGGCCGTTTGTGGGCGCCGGCAGACCGCTCGACGCCGGAGCGCGCCGCCGTCGAGGACAAGCTCGACTGGTATTTCAATTTCTACCGCGGCCAGCAGGAGGAACGCCGTTGGTATGGATTCTGGAATTATGGCGACGTGATGCACACCTACGACTCCGACCGCCACGAATGGCGCTACGACGTGGGCGGATTTGCGTGGGACAACTCGGAGCTCTCGACCGACATCTGGCTCTGGCTCTATTTCCTGCGCACGGGTCGGGCGGATGTCTTCCGCTTCGCCGAAGCCATGACCCGGCACACGGGCGAAGTGGATGTGCACCACCTCGGACGCTTTGCGCCGCTGGGCTCGCGGCACAACGTCCTGCATTGGGGCTGCAGCGCGAAGCAACTCGACTGCGTCTAAAGGCCGATACATCAAACGACTTTGCCGAGGTAAGTCAACTACAGGAGGAGGCGGACGCTTTCGAT
>JAPOIC010000003.1 GCA_029979145.1 Opitutaceae bacterium | reverse complement strand
CGCGGACTTGATTCG
Source organism: Opitutaceae bacterium (assembly GCA_029979145.1). Lineage (GTDB taxonomy): Bacteria > Verrucomicrobiota > Verrucomicrobiia > Opitutales > Opitutaceae > Cephaloticoccus. The sequence goes on along the minus strand of JAPOIC010000003.1, from coordinate 26,760 downwards.
GCCGCTGAACCAGTCCCAGTTCACCGCCTGCTCGGGGAAGAGCCCGGTGTGCTTGAAGTTCGTGGGCCGGATTTTGAAGGTCAGGCCCAGCGGGGCGTAGCCGATGGTCCAGTTTTCCGGCAGGGGCCGACGATATTCCCATTCGCCCCCGCCGCGTTCGCTGCGGTGATAAAAGCCGTCCCAGTTTTTCCACGCCGCACCGGGTTCCCGGCCGTGGCGTGGCCAGATGATCTGTGGGTCGGGCCGCACCAGGGTGTGGGCGCCCCAGCGTTCCTGCTTCATGCCGTCGCCGCATTCGAGCAGCTGGTAGTCCTGCCAGGCATCGGCGGTCAGGATGGCGGGTCGCTGCGGAGTCATGCGCGCCAGCATGGGAGGAGTGGGGCGCGCGTGAACAAAAAACCGTGACTAAGTGGATCCACTTAGAGGCCCATTGTTGACACTCTTCGGCAATACCGGTGCTCTGACCCTCCCTCCTCCGCCAATGAACTTTTCCAACGCATTCCGCACTGTCCTCGCCGTGGGTCTGGCCGCGCTCGTGGCCGCTTCCCCGGCGCTGGCCGATGTTGTGGTGACCAAGAACGGCACGCGCCTGGTCGGCCAAGTCACCAAGATCTAGGATGGCAAGATCCACCTCACGACCGATTTTGCGGGTGACATCGTCGTCAAGCAGAGCGAGGTCACCGGCTTCGAAACCGAGGCGGCGGTCAACGTTCGTCTCGCCAGCGGCACGACCCTGCAGGGCACCGTCAGCAGCACAGAGGCCGGCATTACCATCGTCGGGGCTGACGGCACGCTCAGCACCAAGGTGGAAAAGGTTGCCGCCACCTGGTCCGCCGGCACCGAGGACCCGCAGGTCGTCGCGCTGCGCAAGGAGCTCGCCTCCAAGGAGCGCAAGTGGGCTTACGAAGTCGCGCTCGATGTGAACGGCAAGTCCGGCAACAAGAGCCAGCTCGGCACGCAGGTCAGCGCCCGCGCCACGCTCAAGACGCCCGAGGACACGCTGCAATTCTACACCGCCTACAACCGGCAGGAGACGGACAACGTGAAATCCGCCGACCAGTTCAACGCCGGCGTGGACTACGCGAATAATTTTTCGAACAAGAAGTCGTGGTATGTCCGCGACGAAATCGGTTTCGATCGGGTGAAGCACATCGAGCTCTGCAACGTGGCGGCCGCTGGTCTTGGCTACTATTTCATCAAGGAGGACAAACGCACGCTCACCGGCCGCCCCGGTCTCTCGTTCCGCTACGAGGGCTACAAGAATCCCGTCACCGCGGACGTGAAGAGCGTCGGTCTCGACTTCGGCCTCAACCACGAGTGGGAGTTCGGTGACTCCAAGCTGGTCAACCGCCTCTCCTACGTGCCGGCGTTCGAGGATTTCGGCAGCTTCGTCATCAAGCACGAGTCCTACTACGAGCTTCCCCTGACCAACCCGAAGTGGAAGCTGCGCGTGGGCGTTGGCAACGACTACAACAGCCAGCCCGGCGCCGGCGTCGAGAAACTCGACACCGCCTATTTCACCCGCCTGGTGCTGAACTGGAAGTAAGCCTCCCCGCCCGTTTCGTTTTTACCGGCCCGCGGAGTTCGTCTCCCGGGCCGGTTTGCTTTTCGGCCGCCGGTCGCTTGGGTGGTCGCACCATGATACGGCAGGACTACATCCTCCGGTTGATCGGCGAGCTGCGGCAGTTCGTTGGCGAAGTGCTGGGCTCCGGCGATCCCGGGCGGACCGGTGAGGCATTGTCAGCAGTGCTCCACGCCCAGCAGCAGCTGTTTCACCGCCTGCCGGAAGATTTCACGGGGCGGTCGTTGGACGACCAAGTCGATCTGCTGGCGCGCGGGGAGTCGGCCGTCGCTGCCGTCGAGAAAGCCGCAACCTACGCGGCCACCCTCACGGAAGCGGCGCGGGTTTATTCGGCGGCCAATCGTGATGCGCTCGCGCAGAGTTCACGCCAGCTCGCGCTCGGCGTGTTGCTGACCGCCGCCCAGCGTTGGCTGGAGCAGCGCGGGTTGCTGGTCGATGAGGTCACGGCGCTGCGCGCGCAGTTGCCAATCGAATCGCTACTGCCGCCCGTGGCGGAATTGCTGGCGGCATGGGATGCCGCCTAAAGCGGTTCACGTTCCGTAAAGCCGGTCACCGAAATCGCCGAGGCCGGGGAGAATGTATTTCTTGTCGTTGAGCTCGCGGTCGTGCGCGGCGGTGTGGATCGGCACGTCGGGGTGGGCGGCCTGCAGGGTTTCGACGCCCTCCGGCGAGGAGACGATGCACACAAAGGAGAGTTCGCGGGCGCCGGCTTCCTTGACCACGGTCATCGCCTGCGCGGCCGAGCCGCCGGTGGCGAGCATGGGGTCGACCACGAGCACGCGCGTGCCGGCAAGCGGCGGGAGCTTGCAGTAATAACTGCGGGCCACGGCGGTGGCGTGGTCGCGCTCCAGACCGACGTAGCCGACGCTCACATCGGGAAACATGTCGAGGAAAGGCTGCATCATGCCGAGGCCGGCGCGCAGGATCGGCACGATCACCAGCGGGCGCGCCAGCACTTGGCCCGAGTAGTTCTCCAGCGGCGTGGTGATGGTCTTTTCCTTGGTGGCGAGATCGCGCGTGGCCTCGATGGCGAGCAGCTGGCCGATCTGGTAGGCAAGCGTGCGAAAGGTGGCGGGCCGCGTGGTCTGGTCGCGCAGGTGCGTCATGACGTGCGCCGCGAGCGGGTGTTGGAGGACGTGCAGGGCCATCGGCGGGGGGGGGTGAAGATTACAGCAGGCGTTTGCCGACCTTGTGCTCGAGCAAGGCCTCTAGCTCCTTGGTGAGCGCCTTGTCCTTGCCGCGCAGGCCCGGCATGAGCGCGAGCCAGCGATAGACGTCGGTGCGCAGCCGCTTCGGCATGGCGGGTTTCATCAGCACGACGCGGTCGAGGGCGCGGACGCAGAGCGTGGCGACGTGTTCGCACATCTGCTGGGCGTTGGCGGAGCTTTGCTGGCCGGCGAGGCGCAGCGTGTCGTCGAATCCGCGCTGGCGGCGCTGCGAAAAGGTCTTGTAGGAGCCAAGGCTGTTCGTGAGCACGTTGACGGTGCGCGGGAAGTTGCTCGACATGAGGTTCCACGGGTCCTGGCCGTCCCCGGCGAGGCGAATGTCGCTGCGCAGAATCACGGCCGGGATATCGGCAAACTTGGCGATCATGAACTCGATCACCGTGCCGGCGTCCAGTTCGGTGCCATCGTAGTTGAACAGGCCGATGTCGCATTGGAGCAGGGCGCGGATGTCCTGGTCGCGCGCGGTGCGCGGGGTCTTGCCGCGGGGCTCGAAGTCCTGCGGGAGGCGGCAGAGGTATTTGCCGTGCGACTTCTCGAAAATCGCCTCCGCGAGGTAGGCGTTGCCGATCAGGTGCTTCAGCGTAAACTGCTCGCTGCCGAAATAGACGGTGTAGGTTTTCTTGGCCTTGGCCATGCGCGCGATGCCGCTAGCAAGCCGGGGAACCGCCGGCGCGACAATGCCAAAGTCCGCCGCGCGGCGGTCAGGGCGCGAGCGTGAGCGTGTGCTCGGCCGGCCCCGGCAGGAACGGCGTGGGCTCGCCCTTCACCCATCCTTCATGACCTGCGCGGTAATATGGCGAGAGCGGATGACCGCTCTGGCCGCCGGGCATGTGAAAAATGCCCTCGGCCTCGCGCCCGGGCGAAACCACGAAGCGCTCGCTCGCGCCGAAGTCGGGTCGTTGCACGCGCGGGGTGATACTGTCGCCCGGTAATTCGTCGGCCGGCAGATTCAGCCAACCCGACATCCAGCCGGGCAGAAAATATGAAAATGGATGCACGATCGCCGCGCGGTTGCGCCGGCCCCAGGTCGCGTCGGCGATCGCCGTATCCTGTGCGTCGAGTTCCTCGATCACGCGATCGACCGCGGCCAGCAAGAGGGCGTCCCAGTCGGCATGGCGGGCGGGGAGAAAATGCTGCGGGCGTTCCTGCAGCAGGGTCCACAGCGGTTGTTCGTAGTGGAAGCGATGCCAGTTGAAATCCGGGTAAACCTGACGGCAGGGCGCGTAGAGCGGATCGAACACGAGACCCGCGACCTCTTGGCGGAACAATTTCACCAACCGGTAGCTGACGGAATCCGGCCGGGCGCGGGCATCCCAATTGGCGAGCTGGGCGCGAAACGCCGCGCGGCGACCTTGGCCGGCGGTATCGGCGGTCAGCACCTGCAGCGCCAGTTCCCGCCAGCGATCGAGCCGGGGGGCGGCGTCATCGAGCTGGATGGCCAGCAGGTCTGGCGGGGTGGCGTTTTCCTCGGCATTCAACCGATCGCGAATCCGGGCGCCGCGCGCGGGATGATCGTATCCGCCGTCGCCCAGCCGGGCGAGCGCGTCGCCACCAACCAATCGGTTGTTGGCCGTCCAGAGGCGTCCATCGGCCGGGTCGCGGATCACCGGCACCTCCGTGGACGAAAGATAACCCGACCAGAGGCGATCGCCGTAGGCCCAAGACGCTGCGTAGCGTCCGTCGTAACCCACGCGCTGCGGCAGGCCGCCGACCACGGTCCATGCGATGTGACCTTGGTCGTCGGCGAGCAGGATGTTCTGCGCTGGAAGCGAGGCGATGTGCGCGATCGCAATGCCTTCGTCGGTCGTGCGGGCGGTTTCGAGTCCGATGAGCGCGAGGTTGATGCCGCGGGGTTGCTGGACCGACCAATGGTAAACGAGCGGCCGGTTCTTCTCGCCCTGGCCAATGACGGGACCCCACACCGTCCAGTCAACGTCGAAGGTCACGGGATCGCCGCCCTTGACCACGATGGTCTCACGGCGGGTTTCAAAGTCGCGGAGCTGATCGCCGTCGCGGTAGAGCGTCTCGGCAATGGCGCTCGGCTCGACGACGACAATGTCGCTGGTGTCGGCGTAGGCGTTGGTCAGACCCCAGGCCACGTGGCCGTTGCTGCCGGCGATGACCACGGGGATGCCGGGGAGGGTGACGCCGGTGACGCGGTGGTCGTCCCACTCCAACGAGGCGCGATACCAGATGTTGGGCACGCGCAGGTGAAGATGCATGTCGCTCGCGAGCATCGGCACGCCGCTCGCGGTGTGGGCGCCGGAAAGCGCGAAACTGTTGCTGCCGGGCCGGGGTGGCTCGTCCGTGGACGCAGTGGGTTTTTGCGTCGGCGCGCCGCGCACATCGACGTCGCGCGCAGAGGGCAGGGGCGGCGGAGAATCCGGCAGGCTGCCGTCGAGCGCGGCGTCGCTGACGGTGGCGATCGGCGCGAGGAACGCCACGGCGTCGTTGCCGTAAACATTGCGCAGCGTCGTGAGCGAGAGCTCGTAGTTGCCCTCGTCATTCAGCTCTAGCGCCATGGCGAAGGCGACCAGGACGGAGTCCTCCGGCTGCCATGCTTCGGGCTTGGTCCGCAGCACCAGATATTCGAAGGGCTTTTGCGGCAGTGCGGCGAGGCCGGCGTTGACGCCGGCGGCGTAGGCCTGAAGCAGCGTTTGCTCATCCGCGGGCAGGCGGCCGAAACTCTCGTGCGCGAGCCGGCGGAAACCGTGCAGGCGGGCCGCTTGGTCGGCGGGGACGGCCTTGGCGCCGAGCAGCGCGGCAAGCTCACCCGCGGCGCGGCGCCGCAGCAGATCCATTTGGAAGAAACGCTCCTGGGCGTGCAGCCAACCGAGCGAGCGCGCGAGGTCGAGACGGGTGGCGCCCTGCAACACCGGCACGCCTTGCGCGTCGCGCCCGACCGTGACCGGCGCGGTCAAGCCGGAGACCTGGGCCGTGCCGTCAAGCTGCGGCAGGCTGCGGTGCAATTGACGGTAAAACCAAGCCGCGGCCGCGGCCACGAGGACCGCGACGCCCAACGCGCCGAAGCCCAGACCACGGACGACTTTGCGCCGGGTGAGACTCATAGGGAAAGGGCTTGGCGGATCGCGGCCGAAAGCTCGGTGGGCGAGGGCGCGATGTTCAAGGTGAGCGCGTCCTGCGGCTCCTCCAGTGTCGCCAGCTGGCTGGCGAGCATCATCGGCTTCATGAAATGGCCCTGCCGCGCGTCGATGCGGGCTTGGAGTTGTTCGCGGGTGCCTTGGAGATAAACGAGGCGGAGGCCGTCGGCACCGTCCAGCAACACGCGGCGGTAGACGGCCTTCAGCGCGGAACAGGCCACCACGACGCCTTCGCCGCGGGCAAGGCAGTTATCAACGTGACGGCGGATGGCGGCGAGCCACGGCGCGCGGTCCTCGTCGGTGAGGGGCGTGCCGGCGCTCATCTTGGCGACGTTTTCCGGCGGATGAAACCCGTCGGCGTCGTCAAAGCGCCAGCCGAGGTCGCGCGCGAGCTGGGCGCCGACGGTGGACTTGCCACTCCCGGCCACTCCCATCACGACGATCGCGCGCGGTGGACTCAGGTCTCCCATGCGCGGCTCGCCACGGGATCGCGGCCTTCGTCAAATTCGATGTAGTCGAACATGGTCTCGATGGGCTTGCCCTCGAAACCCGACTCCTTGATGCGACGTTCCAGGAGGGAGCGCGCGCTGTCCCGCCAGCCGCGCTTCATCATGAATCCATTCCAAACTTCGCGATCCGCGTCGGACCAGGTTTCGCCGATCTCGCCGCACCACGCCATGAGCTCGTCGTCCGTGCCGCCGGCGAGGGTGCGGTCGCGCAGGGCGGTGTAGTCCACGCGCAAAAAGTGACAGCAACGGCCGTCGAAGCCCTTGCCGAGGTTCTCCACGTAGTCGGCCGGCAGCTGACCCGCGGCGTGCAGTCGGATTTTGTCGAGCATGCGGCCGAAATAGACCAGCCGGCCGACCTTGGCGTAGACACTGCGGAGTCCGGGGACGCGGGGCATGGGAAAAGGTTCAGCGCCGTCCGTAGTAGACGACGGTGGCAAGCAGCCCGAGCGCGAAGGTCGGGGCGTTGATCCAGAGTTGGTGGAATGGCACCGGCCAATGGTGGCAAGCGTAGATCACGGCCACGTGTTTGATCGCGATCAGGATCCAGCAGATGAGGATGAAGCGCTCGGTCTTCGGATCGCGCACCGGCGCGCGGCGCACATTGACCTCCATGACAAATCCCGGGTCGGTGCCGGGATGCGGCGGGCGGGTGATGAGGCGCAGGAGGTTGGCGAACACGGTGATGCTTGAAAGATACGGCAAAAGCGCCGAAATCAACCCCGTCGTGTCGAAACCAACCCCCACTTCCGCCCAACCGCCGGTTGAACTCGATGGCACGCGCTTGGGCGCGCCCAGTGCCGCCGCCGCGGGCCTCGCGGCCGTGGCCAAGACCAACAGCTACGTCATCAAGGGCGTGGGCCCGGTCCGCGGCGCGAAGCTCCTGCTCGACGTGAACCAAAAGGACGGCTTCGACTGCCAGTCCTGTGCGTGGCCCAGCCCGGACGGCGAGCGCCACACTTTTGAATTTTGCGAGAACGGCGCCAAGGCCATTGCCGACGAGGCCATGCCCGAGCGCTGCACGCCGGAATTTTTTGCCACGCACTCCGTCGCGGACCTCGCCGCGCGCAGTGACTACTGGCTCAACCGCCAGGGCCGGCTCACGCACCCGATGGTGCTGCGTCCCGGCGCCACGCACTACGCGCCGATCGAGTGGGACGAGGCCTATGCTTTGATCGCGCAGGAGCTGCGCGCGCTCGGCTCGCCGGACGAGGCGGCCTTTTACACCTCCGGCCGCACCAGCAACGAGGCCGCGTTTCTTTATCAGCTGTTCGTCCGCCAGTTTGGCACGAACAACCTGCCGGACTGCTCCAACATGTGCCACGAGTCCAGCGGCACCGCGTTGGGCGAGAGCATCGGCATCGGCAAGGGCACGGTGACTCTCGAGGATTTTCAAAAGTCGGACCTCATTTTCGTAATCGGCCAGAACCCCGGCACGAATCACCCGCGGATGCTCTCCTCATTGGAAGAGGCCAAGGCGCGCGGCGCCACGATCGTGTCGGTGAACCCGCTTCCGGAAGTCGGCACCGACCGGTTCAAAAACCCGCAGCACTTCATGAACCCGTTGAAGGCGCTGCCCACGTTGCTGGGCAAGGGCGCGCAGCTGGCCGATGTCTGGGTGCAGCCGCGCATTAATGGCGACCTCGCCTTTTTTAAAGGCGTGATGAAGGCGATGCTCGCGGCCGAGGACGCCGCGCCCGGCACGGTCTTCGACCACGATTTTATCCGCGCGCACACCCATGGCTTTGACGCGCTCGTGGCCGACCTGCGCGCCACCGAGTGGTCAGACATCGTGGAATCCAGCGGCGTGGCGCGGGAGGAAATTGCCAGGGTGGCTGCTCTCGCGATGAGCTCGAAGGCAACGATCTGCTGTTGGGCCATGGGGCTTACCCAGCAGCCCAATGCGGTCGAGACGATCCAGGCGGTGGTGAACTTCCTCTTGTTGCGCGGCAACCTTGGGCGCCCTGGCGCGGGCGCCTGTCCGGTGCGCGGACACTCCAATGTCCAAGGCGACCGCACGATGGGCATCTTTGAGAAGATGCCAGACTGGTGGCTCGAGCGGCTCGATGCAGAGTTTGGCTTCAAGTCTCCGCGCACACACGGCCTCGACACCGTCGACGCCATCAAGGCGATGCACGAGGGCCGCGTGAAAACATTCATCGCGATGGGCGGTAATTTCCTCTCGGCTACGCCCGACACGGAATTCACCGCCGCGGCCTTGCGGCGCTGCGCGCTCACGGCGCACGTGTCGACCAAGCTCAACCGCGCTCATCTCGTCACCGGCCGCACGGCGTTGATTATGCCCTGCCTCGGCCGCAGCGAGCGCGACCTGCAGGCGGCGGGCGAACAGTTTGTGACCGTCGAGGACTCGATGGGCATCATCAATCCCTCGCGCGGCAAGACTCCGCCGGCGTCGGCTGCGCTGCGCAGCGAGCCCGCGATTGTTTGCGGTCTGGCCCGGGCGGTGTTGGGCGCGGACCACCCCACGCCGTGGGAAGACCTTGCCGGCAACTACGGCCTGATCCGCGACCGCATTGCGCGCGTCGTGCCGGGCTTTGAGAACTTCAATGCCCGCATCGGCCAAGGCATCTTTTATCTCCCGAATGCCCCGCGCGATTCCCGTGAATGGCGCACCGCGACCAAACGGGCAAATTTCACCGTGGCCCCGATTCCGCGGCGTGAGTTCGTGCCCGGTGAGTTCGTGATGATGACCATCCGCACGCACGACCAGTTCAACACCACGGTCTACGGCCTCGATGACCGTTACCGCGGCGTGTTTGGCGGCCGCCGCGTGGTTTTCATGCACGAGGAGGACATCCGTGCGGCCGGCCTGCAGCCGGGTCAGCTGGTGGACCTGCGCAACACCCACGGTGGCGTCGAACGCCTGGCCGAGGCCTTCATGATTGCGCCCTACCGCATCCCGCGGGGCTGCGTGGCCACGTATTTTCCCGAGGCCAACGTCCTCGTCCCGATCGGCAGCGTCGCCGCCCGGAGCAACACCCCGACCTCGAAGTTCGTGATCGTCACGCTGGCCCCGACCCCCAACCCGGAGTCATTCCTTGCCCGCCGCCGGGCCGAGGCGACCGGCTGACCGGCCGGGAATGGAACCCTTCCCGGCCCCGCCGGGTCAGACCCCCCGCTATGAAAACCAAGCCTTTGATCCTCGCCGTCCTCTTCGGCCTCGGAGCCGTTGCTCCGGCCGTGGCGGAGGACGCCACCCCGAACTCCAAGGTGCAGGTGGAGTTTGTTAACCCCGAGAAGTTTACCGATGTCCGCGATGGTTTCGTGCCCAGTGACAAGGGTCGTGCGGCCAATGCGGACGCCGTTCGCATGTATATCGAGCAGCAGGCGGCCAAGTATGTGCCGGACGGCTATTCCCTGGCCGTCAAGATAACCAATATCGATCTCGCCGGCGATTTCGAGCCCTGGGGCCAGCCCGGCTCGGAGGACGTTCGCATCGTGAAGGATATCTATCCCCCGCGCATCGACCTCAGTTACACGCTCACGGATTCCGCGGGCAAAGTGGTGAAGGAAGGCGCGCGCGAGCTGCGCGACCTGAACTTCCTCATGAAAATCGATATCCGCCGCACGGATCCCTTCCGCCACGAGAAGTCGTTGATTGATGATTGGGTGAAGAAGGACCTCAAGCCCGTCACCGCCGGCTGATCCAATCCTCCCGAAATCCCGTTTGCGCCCGGCCGCGAGCCTCCTAGGTTCGCGGCCGTGGCTTTTTCTGCCCCCGAGACTGTGCGCATCGACAAGTGGCTTTGGACGGTGCGGCTTTTCAAGACCCGCGCCGCGGCCACCGCCGCCTGCCGGGCCGGCTCGGTGCTGGTGGCGGATCTGCCGGTGAAACCCGCGCGCGAACTCCGCGCCGGCGAGATCGTCAACGTGCGCCAGGGCCTGATCACGCGCACCCTGCGTTTCCTCGCGGCGCCGCGCAGTCGGGTGGCGGCCAAGGCGGTGCCCGAATTTTGCGCCGACCTCACCCCGCCGGAGGAGTTCGCCAAGGCCCGGCCGGTGCCGGTGCAGCAGTTCCTCGCCCGGGAAAAAGGCACGGGCCGGCCGACCAAGCGCGATCGCCGGCAGCTCGACCAACTGCTCGGCCGCTGAACCCTTTGCCCATGGACGTCTATTCCAAGTTTGAAACCGAGCTCGCGGTGCGGCCGGACGACATCGACCTCTACCAGCATGTGCACAGCACGCGCTACCTCGACTACGTGCTTGCCGCGCGCTTCGACCAGATGGAGCGGTATTACGGGATGTCCATGCAGGACTTCGCCGCGCTGGGCTACGGCTGGTTCATGACCACGGCGCACATCCAATACAAGCGGCCGTTGGGGTGGGGCGACCGCATGACCGTGCGCTGCTGGATCGACCATTTCACCGAGCAGGGCTGCCGCGTGGCCTTCGAAATTGAGAAGCTGCCGACCGGGAAACGCATCTGCGACGGCTGGTGCGACTACGTGCTCGTGACCCTCGCGACCGGCCGCGCCACCCCCCTGCCGGCGGACATCAAGGCCAAATACTCCATTTGACCCCTCCCGGCCCCCCTTTTGGATTTGGCTTGTGTCATCAGGCCACCTCTGGCTGCTTACATGGCCTCGATAGAGAAAACGTTAGATGACAGGATCTGGTGAGTCGTTGGCTGGGCAGGTGCTCAAGTGATGATTTCGAAACCCACGGTGGGAACGGAACTGGCAGCGGACGGAGGATCTACGAATCATTAGATGAGCAATTCCAAACTGTATGTTGGCAACCTGCCCTTCAAGACCAACGAAGACGACCTGCGCGCGCACTTCGCCCAATACGGCAGCGTGACCGACGTTTACGTCGCCATGGACCGCATGACCGGCCGCCCCCGCGGTTTCGCGTTCGTGACCATGGGCACGCCCGAGGAGGCCAAGGTGGCCGCCGAGAAGGTCAATGGCGCCGATTTCGATGGCCGTCAGCTGACGGTCAATGAGGCCCGCCCGAAGGAAGACCGCCCCGCTGGTGGTGGCTTCGGTGGTGGCGGCCGCGGCTTCGGCGGCGGTGGTGGCGGCGGCCGTGGCTTCGGCGGCGGTGGCCGTGGCGGCTTCGGTGGCGGTCGTGACCGCGACCGTGGCGACCGCGATCGCTACTAAGCGTCCACGCCTCTTAAGGCAGCATTTACGGGACGGAGCCCCGCCGGGGCTCCGTCCTTTTTTATCCATTCAGTCCTGCCCGCAAGTGCGGGCCGCGCGCCTCCGCCGGTTCGCCGGCGCTACTCCGGCCCGTCTCCCTTATGTCTTTTAAAACTCTCAATCTCTCGGAGCCCGTGCTCCGCGGCATCCAGGCCGCCGGCTACTCCGATCCCACGCCCATTCAATTACGGGCCATCCCGCTCGTGCTGGGTGGCGGCGATGTCATCGGTTCCGCGCAGACTGGCACCGGCAAGACCGCCGCCTTCGCGCTGCCCATTCTCCATCGGCTCGGCCGGCACGGGAAGGCGCGCGTCCTCGTCCTCGAACCCACGCGCGAACTCGCCGCGCAGGTTGAGACGGCGTTCCACGATTTCGCCCGTTTCACGGACCTGCGCACCGTCGCCATCTTCGGCGGCGTCGGCTATGGCCGCCAGCGCGAGGAATTGCGCCGCGGCGTCGACGTGATCGTCGCCACGCCGGGCCGCCTGATGGACTACCTCAAGGACGGCTCCATCAACCTGAAGGACCTGGAGGTCCTCGTGCTCGACGAGGTCGACCACATGCTCGACATGGGCTTTTTGCCGATCGTGCGCGACATCATCGGCCGCTGCCCGCGCGAGCGCCAGACGTTGCTCTTCTCGGCCACCGTGCCGCCGGAGATCCTCGCCATCGCGTCCTTCGCGCTGCGCAACCCCAGCCGCATCGAGGTCGGCGTGAACCGCTCGGTCAACGAGTCCGTCACGCACGCGATGTATCCCGTGGGTTATGCGCAGAAATTCGACCTGCTGCTCGCGCTGCTCGAGCGCACCGACTTCGACAGCGTGCTCGTGTTCTCCCGCACGAAGCACGGCGCCGACAAGATCGCGCGCAAACTCAAGGCCGCCAATCACTCCGTCGCCGTCCTGCACGCGAACCGCTCGCAGAACCAACGGCTCGAGGCCCTCGCGGGCTTCAAGTCCGGCAAATATGAGGTGATGGTCGCCACCGACATCGCCGCGCGCGGCATCGACGTCGCCGGCGTCTCCCACGTCATCAATTACGATGTGCCGGAAAAGCCCGAGGATTACGTGCACCGCATCGGCCGCACCGGCCGGGCCCAAGCCGTGGGCGACGCGTTCACCATCGTCACGCCGGAAAACGAGCAGGACATCCGTGATATCCAGCGCTTCATCGGCGCGAAGATTCCGGAGCTCAAGCTCGAGGGCTTCCCTTACGGTCCCTACGAGCCGCGTCCGGAGCGTCTGCCGCAGCCGCAGGGCCAGGGCCGACGCCACGGTGGTGGCGGCGGTGGTGGCGATCGTTTTTCGCGCGGTGGCCGCGGCCGGCGTTGACCGGCACGCGGCGGTTGCGCCTGACGGCCAAACCGTCATGACACTTGGGCGTGACCCTTACCCAGCCGACCTCCGCTGACGTCGAGAAGCACCTGCGCGCACTGCGCGCCTGCCGGCGCTGTCCGCAGATGCACACGCCTGTCGTGGTGGGCCGCGCCGTCGCCAGCCGCGTGCTGCTGGTCGGCCAAGCCCCGGGCGACAAGGAGCCCAAACTCGGCCGACCCTTCGCTTGGACCGCCGGCAAGACGCTCTTCAAGTGGTTTCACGCCGCGCTGGGCTGGAGCGAGGACGAGGTGCGGGACCGGATCTATTTCGCCGCGGTCTGCCGCTGCTTTCCCGGCAAGAAGCCGACGGGCGGGGACCGTGTGCCCGCGCCGGACGAAATCGCGAACTGCGCGCATTGGCTGCAGGCCGAGGTGACGCTGCTGCGCCCGGCCTTGATTCTGCCCGTGGGCAAGCTCGCCATCACGCAGTTTCTTCCGCCGGCCCCGCTCAACGACACGATTGGGCGACGGTTCACCGTGGCCTATCACGGCCACGAGGCCGACTGCATTCCCCTGCCGCACCCGTCGGGCGCGTCGCCTTGGCACCGCATGGAGCCGGGCAAGACCCTCCTGCATCAGGCCCTCGCGTTGGTGGCCGGGCATCCGGCGGTAAAATTTGCCGTGAATTCGTGACGGTCTTTGCTAAGCCTTTCCCCATGTTCCGCCGCCTTGTCCCCGTTCTCTTCCTCCTGCTTGTGCCCGGTGTGCTGCACGCCCAGCGCGAGAAACTGCCGCCCGACGACCTCGAGTGGGTGGAAAAGAATTTCCCTGACGCGATCAAGTCCAACACGGGCATTCGCTACATCGTCATTGAGGAGGGCAGCGGCGAAACCGCCAAACGCGGCGACATGGTGTCGGTGCTCTACATCGGCCGCTTCATCAACGGCGATTCCTTCGACCAGCGCATCGGTCCTAAAAGTCCGTTTTCCTTCCGCCTCGGTCGCAGCAAGGTCATCCAGGGCTGGGATCAGATTCTCCAGCTCATGCGGCCGGGCGACAAGTGGCTCGTGATCATCCCGCCTGAGCTGGCCTACGGCACGCGCGGGTCATCCCCGCGCATCCCGCCCGACACGACATTGGTCTTCACGATTCACCTGCTGTCGATCGACGACGAGTGACCTGCCGGCGGCGGAGCGCGTCCGCCGTGTAGATTGCCAGGCCGATCCAGATAATTCCGTAGGACTGGGCGCGCGCCGCGCTGAACGGTTCGCCGAAATACCAGACGCCGAGCGCGAACTGCACCGTGGGTGCGGCGTATTGCAACAATCCAAGCGTAGTGAGCCGCAGGCGTCGCGCGCCGTAGGCGAACAACAGGAGTGGCAGGGCGGTGACGATGCCTGTGGTCATCACCAATGCCTGGATCCCGGCAGGCGCAAAGCCGAGCGCCCCCGTGCCCTGATGGGTGCGCCACATCAGGAACGCGCCCGCGAGCGGCGCGAGCAGCAGGGTTTCCACCGTGAGGCCGGGCAGGGAGCCAAGCGGTGAGCGCTTCCGGAGTAGACCGTAGGTGCCGAAGGTCCCCGCGAGCGCCAGCGCGATCCACGGGAGCCGGCCGAGTTGCCAGAGTTGCCAGGCGACGCCCGCTGCCGCAAAGCCGATCGCCGTCCATTGCGCCGGCCGCAGTTTCTCCCGCAGCACGCCCCAGCCGAGCGCGATGTTGACCAGCGGGACGAGGAAATAGCCGAGGCTCGTCTCGATGACGTGGCCGTTGTTCACCGCCCAAACGAAGGTCAGCCAGTTCAACGTGAGCAGCCCGCCGCTAAGCGCGTGGTTGCCGACCACGCGGCCGGAGTTGAATGCCGTGTAGACGCTCTCGAGCCGATCGCGCCACCACAACACCGGCAGGGTGACCACCATCGTCCAAAACAGTCGGTGGGCGATCAGCTCGACGGCGTCGACCGACGCGAGTTCACGCCAGTAAACCGGAAAGATGCCCCACGCCAGGTAGCAAACCAAAGCCGCCAGCCCGCCGCGCACCGACGCCTGGCCTGCGTTGGCGCTCATTCGTGGGCCGCGCCGGTGAACTCGTATTTTTCGCGAAACTCGACCAACGCGCGCCGCCGCGCCTCATCCTGGGCGACGCCTTGGCCGGAGAGTTCCGCCGTGCGCCGCTCCACCCAGCGCAATTTGAACGACTCCTCGACCTGCGTCGTGATCGCCTGCGCTTCCGCGGGCCTCTTCTTGAACGCCGTGCAGCCAGCTAAAGCGGGCAAAAGGACCAAAAGGAGGGCTAGGGAACAGCGAGAGTGGGCGGACATAGCGACGGAGCAATACAGGCGGCGTTCGGTTGACCGCGAGCGAATCTTTTTGTTTTCGTGGCTCCCGGCTTCGTGTAAGCAATTTTCGTTATGAGTGAACAGCCCAATCCGCCGCCACTGCGTCTCAAGCCACGCCTGCGTCCAGATGCGACGGATGAAGCGGCCAAACCGGCCGAACCTGAGGCTCCCGCTTCCGCTGAACCCACGGTGGACGAATCCGCAGAATCGCCCCGCCTGCGGCTCAAACCGCGCCTGACGCCCGAGCCGGTTGAGGAAAAGCCAGCCGAGCCGGAGCAACCTGCTGCGGTGGAAGAGAAACCCGCGGCCGCAGCCCCTGCGACCGAGGAGAAGCCGGCCGAAGCCCCTCGGCCGCGGCTCAAGCCCAAGCTGAGTACGGATCCCGAACCCGCGGCTGAAGCCAAAGAAGAACCCAAGCCCGCGCCGGCTCCCGCCGCCGAACCGCACGCCGCGGCTGCGCCGGCACCCGTTCCGCCACCAGTCGCGCCCCCGCCGGCCGCCAGCGAAACGCCGGCCGCCGAAGCCCCGAAATTCAAACTTAAGCCGAAGTCGGCTGCACCCGAGGCTCCGCCACCGGCTGCTGCGGTTGCGCCCCCGGCACCTCCGGTCGCGCCTCCGGCCAAAGAAGTGGCCGTGCCTCCGCCGACTCCTCCGCCCGTGGCTCCGCCCACCGAGGAGGCATCGGCACCCGAGGCTGCAGCCGAGCCGCCTCCACTCCCGCCCGCGGTGAAGACCAAGGGTGGTAAGCCGCCCCCGGCGGTGAAAAAGCGTCGTCCGCCACGGAAACCCATAATATTGATTCTCATGGTGCTGCTGGTCGTGGTCCTCGGTGCCGGCGGTTTTGCGGTGTGGACCCTTTTCCTTAGCGGTCCGGAGCCCGAGCCCGTGATTGCTCGTCCCGTGCCTGCTCCCAAGCCCGCGGATCAGCCGCCGCCGGCGAACGTGGTGCAGGGCGCTGAGCCGCAGTCCACCGCCGGCCAGGTCATCGCGAGCGCACGTGATGCCGCGGTCGCGCACAAGGACGAGATCAAGACCTTGTCCAACGAAGTGATGGCCGAAGATCTGCCCCCTCCGCCGCCGCCCCCCGCGGAAGAACCGGCCGGCGCAGTCAAGGTCGCCGCGCTTTCGCAGTCACAAATTTCCAAGGGCATCACTGCGACCACCACGACCATGCTCGCAACGGTGGAAGCCAGCCCGGCCTTTCAATCCTTCGTCGCCGAGATGCGCATCAACGGCGTGTTCCAAGGCTCGCCCGCGCGTGCGCTGATCAACGGCCGCACCTACAGCGAGGGCGAGGTCGTCGATCCGAACCTGGGGATCGTGTTCGCCGGCGTTGAGCCGGACGACAAACAGATCGTCTTCCGCGATCCGACCGGTGCGATCGTGAAGCGCAAATACTGACGCGAACGATCGCGGTCAGCCCGCGACCGTCCAGCGACTGCTTCCGGTGGCGTGCGCCGGCTTGAAGCCGGGCAGCGTCACCTCGGCCGTCACGCCGCGCGGCAGGTTGAGTTCGACCTCGACTTGGTCGCCGACCCGTCGCCACGCACTGCGGATTTCGCCCTGCGGCGTGGGAATGACCGCGCCACCGTGCTCGCCTTCGAACACCGGGGAAAACGATACGCGCTTCCATGCGGGTGCGGTTTGGCGCACGCCGCCGATGATCTGCATGAGGTGAAACAGCGGATGCGCCGACCAAGCGTGCGAGCGGCTGCTGATGAAGCCTTCATGCTCGGCCCCGAAGGTTTCAAAGGTCGACCCGTAGGCGATCATGGGTTCCCAGCGCGGCCGGATGTGCGCGAGCACCGCGGACCCGTGGCCCCGCTCGGCCAGCAGTGAGTAGACGTAGGTGATCCAATAAGCGCTGGGCTTGGAGCGGTGACCGGATTCGTCGCGCAGGTAGTCGGCGAGGAAGCGCTCCATGACCGGCTCCGAATTCGGCGCCAGCCCGGCGATGATCGCGAGCACCTGGGCATGCGGCGAAGTGGACTTCACGATCCGGCCCTTCCAGTGGATGCCGTCGCGCATGAGGCCACGTCGGTCCACGAGCTTGGCCAGTGCGCGACGCAGTTTCGCTGCCCAGCGCGTGCAGCGCGCCGCGGCCTTGGGGTCGCGCGCCAGGCGATGCAGTGCGGCGGTTTTTTCGAGCGCGATAAGCAGCCATAGGTTGTAGACACTCGGCGCGCCTTCCTTAAAGAGGTCGGTCCAGTCGAGGAACAGCCAGTAGCGGTCATCGTATTCCACGAGGCCGTGCTTGCCGGTGTGCTGCTCGAAGTAGTCGAGCGCGCCGTCGAGGGTGGTGCGCTGGCTGCGGAACGGCCCGAAGTCGCCGGTCTGCCAGTAATAGTCCCACATCGTCAGCATCCAGATTAGCGTGAAGTCGGGAAGGATGCAGTTGTGCGCCATGGTCGGCGCGTGGCCGTAGGTCACGCCATCGGGCGTGGTCTGCGCGCCGATCTGCCGGATGCCGCGCTCGAAGAGCCGCGCGTCGCCGCTGAGGTGAAACGTGTTCCACGCCTGCACGCGCGCGTCGCCCCACCACTGCGCCTGTTCGCGCCACGGCGTGTCGACGTAGGCGTCGAGCATGCAGTTCTGCTGCGACCACGCACAGGTTTCCCAGATCTGCTCCAGCAACGGCTCGGAACTCGTGAACGAGCCCGTGCGCTCCACGGGATATCCGGTGCGATGCAGGCAAAGCGACAGGTGCAGGTCGGACCGGCTGTCGCGCACGGTGACCGCGGCGTAGCGGAAACCGAAGGGATGATAAAAGCGGTGCTCGGTGCGGCCGGCTTTGCAGACGAGGCGCGTGGAAAAGGTCACGCGGCTGCCATCCGGGTAGCGCAGCATGGGTTTGAGCGAGTCGAACTCGACGCCCTCGACGTAAACGATGTCGACCGTCTCGCCGCCCTGCGCGCCGCCGACGGCAACGCTGAAGCTGCCGACTACGGGTCGCCCGACATCGATCAGGAAACTGCGAAACCGATCCGCGCCCGTGGCAGGCACGGCGAAGCCGGCGGCGTGCAGGCCGACCGGGGCGTTGACGTCGGCGGGGCGGTCCATCGCCGCGACGGTGGTGTCGACCGGACGGTGAGTGTGGTCCTCCGATTGGCGCAGCGTGTAGAGGTTGCGCGTGGTGCGCCACCCGTTGGCGCAGACGCCTTCATTCGTGCCGATGATCCGGCCCGGGCGATTGGCTTCCTCGAACATCATCGGGATGCCGCGCGGCTCGAGACTCAGCCAAGGCATGCGGCCTTGGGGCCACAGCACGGGCTTCATCCAGTCGGCGTCGTCGAAATCGGTGTTCATCCAGCCGGCGAGTCCCTCGCGGGCGTCGTAGTGCTCCTGCGTGAAAAGCTGGTGGCTGTTCTGCACGGGATCGCGGCGCAGGCCGGGTTGGGCGCGGCATTTCCAAGTGGTGTCAGTTTGGATTTGCACCCGGCCCCAGCGCGCGTGGACGAGCAGGCCGGCGTAGCTTTCGCTGCGGTATTGGAAATTGCTCAGGCCGGGATTGTGCGCGCGCACGGCTAGGACGTTGCGGCCGGGCACGAGCCAGCGGGCGACGTCGATTTCGTCATAGGGCCAGGAATGCTGGAAACCGCGCGCCGGTCCGCGGCAGACGAAGGCGCCGTTGACGTAAAGCTGGTAGGACTGGTCGGCCGTGATGAACAGGGGCGCTCGGCGTGGTGTGCGGTCGAGGGTGAAGTCGCGGCGAAACAGCACGAAGGCGTTGTGCAGGTCCCAACGGTGATCCTCCGGCCAGATCCACTGGGCGGAGCCAAAAGGCGAGGCGGGCTTGGTCATGAAAAGGAGATCAACCCGCGAAGGCGTCGCGGATGCGGTGCAGCACGGCCGGGTCGGTGGCGATGCCGAGCACGCCGTTGACGATGAATTGAATGCCGATGCACAAAAGGAGGAAGCCCATGATCTTCGTCAGGGCGTTCATGCCGGTCAGGCCGATGACCCGCACGATCCGGCCCGAGAGGCGCAGCGTGACGTAGATCATCGTCGCCACCACCAGGATGCCGATGATCACCGCGACGTAGTCCGAGATGCCTTGGGCAAACGAGGTGAAGCCGAGCGTGACCGCGATCGCGCCGGGGCCGGCGAGCATGGGCATCGCCAGCGGGGAAAACGCGATGTCACGCTTCGCGCGTGCCTCGGCCTGCTCCTGTTGGGTTTGCTCCGTGGTGCGCGGCGCGGCCACCAGCATGCCCGAGCCGATGCCGGCGACGAGCAGTCCGCCCGCAATGCGCAGACCCGGCAGCGACAGCCCGAAAAAGCTCATGATGAACGTGCCGCCGACGAGAAAGCCGACGAGGATTACGATCATGTAAATGCACGCCATCAACAGCTGCTGATTGCGCCGGGCCGGCGTGTCGCCCTCGGTGATCGCGAGGAATGTCGGCGCGGCCGCCAGCGGATTGATCAATGGCACGAGCGCGACGATGGTGCCAAGAATCAGTTCCCAGAAATGGTTGATGGAATTCATGCGGGGGTGCGCGGAAGCCCACCATCACTGCCCGCTCCCCGCGTCTCACGCAAGCCCCGCCCCCTCTCGAGTCGCTCCTGCCGACTCCACCCTTCACCCTCATCCTCCCCGGCCCGCCGCAGTTTGTAACATAATACGCTACAAACTGCTCTGACCCCGCGGTGCCGGGCTGGTGGTTGGTTGTAACGTAAAACGTTACTAATGGCTTCGCGGCATCACCACGTGTCGACCGGGCCCTTGGGGACAGGGATGGCCGAGCGCTCGGACGCGGCGGCTTCGTCTTCGGCTTGCATGAACGAGGCCGTGAGGGGGCTGAGCGCGAACCGCGGCAGGAGTTCGCCGGTTTCGTCGCAGAATTGCGCGCGCCACGCGGTGTAGCGCGCCAGCACGGCGGCGAAGTCCGCCCGCGAGTTGATCGTGATCACGTCCTGCTTGAACGGCTTGGCCGGGCCGAAGCGCTTCGCATACCACGGCGCGACTTTGCGGAAGAGCCGCGGGCCGCGCTCCTCGCCATAGAAATCGCAGTAACGGTCGAAGTGCCGCTGCATCACGCGCACGCGCTCGGCGAAGGAGGGCTCGGGCAAGGTCGTGCCAGTGCGGAGAAAATGATCGGTGCGCCGGAAAATCCACGGGTCGTAAAACGCGCCGCGGCCGATGCTCACGCCGGCGCAACCGGTTTCGTCGAGCATGTGCCGCGCGGCCTCCGGGGTGGTGACGTCGCCGTTGCCGATGACCGGGATGTGTTTCACCGCGGCGACTACCCCGCGGATGCCGTTGAGATTTACGCGACCGCTGAAGCCCTGCGCGCGGGTGCGGCCGTGAACGAACACCGCCGCAACCCCAGCGTCTTCCAGCACGCGGGCGAGGTCGGGCGCGGTGAGGTTGTCGTCGTCCCAGCCCAGGCGCATCTTGGCGGTCACGGGAATTTTCACCGCCGCCACCATGCTGCGCACGAGCGCGGCCGTGCGGTCGAGCTCCGTCATCATCGCCGACCCGCCGCCGATGCGCACGACCTTCTTCACCGGGCAACCCATGTTGATGTCGACCG
The DNA here is from genome assembly GCA_029979145.1 of Opitutaceae bacterium. Classification (GTDB taxonomy): domain Bacteria; phylum Verrucomicrobiota; class Verrucomicrobiia; order Opitutales; family Opitutaceae; genus Cephaloticoccus. The sequence continues at coordinate 5,992 of JAPOIC010000003.1, read as the reverse complement.
ATTGGGCGCCCATTTCCTCGCACATGATCGCCGCGTCGCGCATTTCCTCGGGCACACTGCCGAAGAGCTGGATGGCCAGCGGCCGGTCCTCTGGCGAAGAGGCGACGAGTTGCAGCGCGGTGTGGTTGCGCTCCAGCAGAGAACGGGCGTTGACCAGATCGGTCGTGGCCCAGCCGAGGCCGCCGAGTTCGCGCAAGGTGACGCGAAAGGGCAGGTTGGTGTAACCCGCCAATGGCGAGAGAAACAGGTTGGTGGCGAGTTCGTGCGGGCCGATGCGCATGTCAGCGGCGGCGACCGCGGTTCGCCTTGGCGGTGTCGGGTAGACGAAAGCGGAACATCATGATGATCACTATGCCGGTCACGAAAAGGAACTGGCTGAGCAACAACGGCCCGAGCTGCAGCTCCAGCCGCCCGGTGAGATTGGCGGCGTAGACCTGCTGGAAGAGCAGGATGAAGAAACCGAGGATCGCGCTGCCGCAGGCACAGCCCATGGCATCGAGCGCTTGGAAGGTGGCGGCACGCTGGGCGGGCGCGAGCCAGTGTTCGCGGTTGGGTAGGTTGATCAGCGAGTCCGGCAGTCGGCGCATGATCCACCCGAGGTTGCCGAAGAGGAGCCCAAGGCCGACGGCGAGGCCGGCCTGCAGGGCGACATGCGCCTGGCGCGACGACCAGCCGTTGGCCTGACCCTCGAGGTTGAAGTGCGTGGCGACCTGCGCCGGCAGGCGGGTGTAATGCCAGGCCGCCTGCGCCATTGCGGTCAGCACGAGCAGGAAGAACAAACCTCGAAAGATGTGCGACATGGCGGGATCAGCCGCGGCTGGTCGCGGCGACCGCGGCCTGCATCCGACGCAGCGCTTCCTCCAGGGTTGCCCGCGGGCAGCCAAAGTTCAGCCGCACGTAGTGGCCTTTGGGCGCACCGAAGAACGCGCCGTCGCTCAGGCCCACACCGTGCGCCTCAAAATGCGCGATCGGGTCGGTGAGGTTGAGCGCGCGCACGTTGAGCCACGCGAGATAGGTCGCCTCGATCGGCGCTTCGAGGGTGACGCCCGGCAATTCGCGGGCGACGAAGTCCATGAGGAAGTCGCGGTTGCCGCGCAGGGTGGTGAGGAGGCTTTGGCGCCAGTCCTCGCTGTCGCGGTAGGCGGCTTCACAGGCGCTGTAGCCCAGGGCGGTGACCTCGGCGACAACGCCGGCGGTGGCGCGGACAAAGCGCGCGCGCAAGGTCTGATCGGGAATGACAGCGAAGGACGTGCCCAGGCCGGGGACATTGTAGGTCTTGCTCGGCGCCATCAGCGTCAGGCTGCGGCGCGCGATGGCGTCGCCCAGCAACGCGGTCGGAATGTGCGGCAGGTCGTCGAGCACGAGGTCGCAGTGAATCTCGTCGCTGCAGAGCACCAAGTCGTGCTTCACGCAGAACTCGCCGATGCGCTCTAGTTCGGCGCGGCGCCAGACCCGGCCAACGGGATTATGCGGACTGCAGAGCAGGAAGAGCTTGGTGCGGGAAGTGACGGCGGCCTCCAGCGCGGCCCAGTCGATTTCCCAGTGGCTGTTCCGCAGTTGCAGCGGCACGGAGACTGATACGCGCCCACTGTTTTTGGGCGCGCTCATGAATGGCGGATAGATCGGCGCGAGGGTGAGCACCTCGTCACCGGGCTCGGCAAAAGCCTGCGCAGTGATGTTCAGCCCGCAGACGAGGCCGGGCAGCCAGACGATCCACGAGGACTCAATGGTCCAGCCGTAGCGCGCCTGCATGGCGTTGACGACGGCTTCGACCGTGGACGCGGTGGGGCGAGCGTAGCCGAAAACCCCTTGGTCCACGCGATCGTGCAGGGCCTTGAGGATTGCCGGGGAAGATTTGAAGTCCATGTCCGCCACCCACATCGGCAGGATGTCGCGATCGGCATACTTTTGCCACTTCTGCGAGTCCGTGCCCAGTCGGTGGGGAGGAGTGTTGAAGTCGAAGTTCATTTTTTGGGGGCGCAGCCAACCATATCCGCTGGCTTTGGCCACGGCATTTTTCCCGGGCGCAAAGTCACTTGCTTCCCCCCATCCACCTGCCACCACCCCGCCTGGAAGTCGGAGCGCGGAGCAGCCAGTATGTAACGTATTATATTACAAACAGCGGGAACGGAGGCTGCCGCCCGAGGAGGGGGGCAGGCTGGTCGGCTTGGCTGGGTTGTAACGTAATACGTTACAAACTAGGGCGCTTGAGGTGGGCTGTGGTGGCTTGGACAGTCGAAACGGAGTCAATGCGGCATGGTGTCGGTTGATGCGGGGTGGCGGCGAATGATTGGGAGTGCGCCTTTCGAATGGGCAGGGAGGGAATTTTTTGCGCAGGTGTGACGTCACAAGGCGCGTCGGAATTTCCCGCGGACGGGTGCTGGTATTTCGTAAATCTCTGCAAATCAGCATTCTCGGATCGGTATTGCGATCGGCATTCCGCATGCAAATCGAGGTGCACTGAACCCAACCTCCATCCTTCAACGGAGAAAATCACCATGAGAATCGTTCGTTACTACCAACCCGACGTGCGCCGCACGCCGGCGCTGAACGGCTGCGCCTACTCGCCGTGGGCGGGCCTTGAGACCGAGATCGACCGCCTGTTCAGCTCCACGCTGAACGAGTTCGCCGCCCCGGCCGGCAACCAGTTCGCCGTCGACCTCTATGAGGACAAGGACAACGCCTACGTCCGTGCCGAGCTCCCGGGCGTGAGCCGCGAGGACATCCATGTCGAGCTGGTCGACGGCTACCTGAGCCTGAGTGCCAAGCGCAAGGTCGCCACCGAGTCCGGTGAGCAGACCTATTCGCTCAATCGCTCGATCAGCGTGCCGGACAGCCTCCAGGCCGACAAGGTCGCCGCCGCCTATGAGAACGGCGTGCTCACCGTGACACTGCCCAAGCGCGAGGAGTCCAAGCCCCGCAAGATCAGCGTCGCCGTCAACTGAACCCTGCAATTGGAGAAACTCATCATGTCATTCATCAATTCCCTCATGCCCGCCCTGCTCCGCACGCCCGTTACGCGGACCGACTCGGCCCGCGTTTCCGGCCCGGTGCAGAAGCCGGTCTATCGCGTCCGTGAGGCGGCCGACGGCTACACCCTGACGTTGCACCTCCCCGCTGTTGCGAAGGATGGTGTCGAGATCACCGCCGATGACGGCGAGATCCGCATCATCGGTCGCCGCGCCCGGTCGCGACCGGACGGTTGGACCACGCTCCACTGTGAGTCGCTCGACGCGACCTACGAGCTGGTGCTCACGCACGACAACGCCATCGACGCCGACAAGGTTGCGGCCGAGCTGCGCGACGGCGTGCTCACCGTGACCGTGCCGAAGGCCGAGGCCATCAAGCCGCGCCGCATCACGGTGGCCTGAGCTTTGTTTGGGTAAGAGATAACACGCCGGGCCGGGAGTAGTGTCCCCGGCCCGGCGTTTTTGCGGCCGCAAATCGGCTCGCGGACCGCTATGGGCGCCGCCAGCGTCGGGGCATGGAGAAAGATTTTCTCGTGCTGGTGCTGTTTGCCGCCGGCGTGCTGACGGTCTTCGGCGTCATCTTCCGCCTCGGCGCGGCGGTGGGGCGGCGGGCGCAGGCCAATGTGCGGGCGCTGGCGACCCGCGTGGGCCTGCAGGTGATCGAGAAACCCGCCCGCTTCGGCATCCCGGCGCATCCCGAGCCGGCGGGCACGATCCGCCACAAGGCGGTGCGGCTCTACAACTACACGACCGGCTCCGGCAAATCGCGGACCACCTGGTCCGCGCTGGCGGTGACGCCGCGCGCGCACGGCGGGCTAACCTTTGCGCTGACGGCCGAGGGCTTTGGCAGCCGGTTCATGGAGTTCTTCGGCGCCAAGGAAGTGAAGGTCGATGACCCGGCGTTTGACGCGCAGTGGTTCGTGCGCAGCAACGCCCCGGAGTATTTCGGCGCGGCCCTGCTGCCAGAAATCTGCGCGCGGATCGGCCAGCCGCGCGGCACCTGGAAGTTACAGGATGGCGTTGTGACTTACGTGGAGCGCGGGCTGTTCTCCGACGTGGCGCGCAGCGAGCGGTTCGGCGCGGCCGTGGCCGCGGCTTGCGATTTGGCCGACATCGCCGAGGTTTACGCCCAGCAGACATGACCGATCCCGCGACTATCACCGGCCCCGTCTTGTTTTTTGACGGCACCTGCGGTCTCTGTAACCGGAGCGTTCGGCTTTTGCTGCGGCTCGATCGGCGCGCGCGTTTGCGGTTCGCCCCGTTGCAGAGCGAGCTGGCGCAGGCCTATCTCCGGCGCCACGGCCTGCCGACGGAGGATTTCGACTCCATGGTGCTGGTCCCGGAGTGGGAGCGGCGGGAGCACCCGGAATTTGCGCTCCGCACGGATGCCGCCGTGGCGGCACTGAAAACCTGCGGGGGTTTTGCCGCGGGGTTGGGCACCGTGCTCGGCTGGGTGCCGTCGTCGAGGCGGGATGCGGTTTATCGTGTGATCGCCCGGTGGCGCTACCGCATTTGGGGCGAGTGGCAGGTCTGTCCGTTGCCCAAGCCGGAGTGGAAGCGCCGGTTCGTGGGCTGACGCCTACTTTTTTTCCGGGATTAGCAGCGAGGCGAGAATCGAGGTGGTGAGCACGCCGGCGATGACGCTGAGGGAGACGCCGATGCTCACGTGCACCCACGACTCGATGAGCATCTTGATGCCGATGAAGGTGAGAATGAGCGCGAGGCCGACCTTGAGATAGCGGAAGAGCTGCATCACGCCGTTGAGCGCGAAGTAGAGCGAGCGCAGGCCGAGGATGGCAAAGACGTTGGACGTGAGCGCAATGAAACCGTCGCGCGTGATGGCGAGGACCGCGGGCAGGGAGTCGAGCGCGAAGACAAGGTCCGTGGTTTCGATCACAATCAGCACGATGAACAGCGGCGTGGCCGCGCGCCGGCCGTTTTCCTCCAAGAAAAAATCGCCGCCGTGCGTCTTGGTGGTCACGGGGAAAAACCGGCGGAAGAGGCGCACGGCGAAGTTGTGCTCGGGGTCGACGTCGACCTCCTCCTTGCTCGGCAAAGCCATCTTGATGCCGGTGTAGACGAGAAACGCGCCGAAGATGTAGAGCACCCAGTGGAAGCGCGCGATCACGCTGACGCCGACTAGAATGAACACCGCGCGCATAATCACCGCGCCGAGGATGCCCCAGAACAGCACGCGGTGCTGGTAGCGCGGGGCGACCTTGAAGTAGGAAAAGACGAGGATGAAGACGAAGACGTTGTCGACGCTCAGACAGAGCTCGACGATGTAGGCGGCGAGGAATTCCTGCGCCGGCTCCGCCCCGCGCCACCACCAGATTAGGCCGTTGAAGGAGAGCGCGAGGGACACCCACACTGCGCACCAACCGAGCGCCTCCTTCATCTTCACCTCGTGCGCTTCGCGCTGCAGCACGCCGAGGTCGAGCGCGAGCATGGCGGAGATGAAGACGAAGAACCCGGCCCAGGCCCACCAAGGCAGGGCGGGCAGCGTGTCGACGATGGCGAGGACGGGGGTCATGATGGCGGCAGCATGCGTCGCAGCGCTGCCGGGGGGCAAGCCGCGGATTGGCCGGTGGAATTTTCCCGCCGTGTTCCAGTCCGCTCAGTCGAGGGTTTGCCGGTAGCGTTTCACCCCGATCGTCATCGCGATTGCAAGGAACAGCAGCAACGGCCAGAGCTCCGGGCCGATTTCGAGGAGCCCGTTGCCCTTGAGCAGGATGCCGCGAACGATCCGGAGGAAATGGGTTAGCGGCAGGCAGGATCCCAGCCACTGCGCCCACTCGGGCATACCGCGGAACGGAAACATGAAGCCGGACAACAGGATCGACGGCAGGAAGAAGAAAAACGCCATCTGCACCGCTTGCAGTGTGGTGCGGGATTGCGTGCGCGTGGGGCGCCCGTAGCTTGCGAGGATGCCCGAAGCCACCGTGGACCTCAAAGCCGAGATCATTGCCCTGTTGCGGGCCCGTGATGCGGTCGGGTTGAGACAAAAGCTTTCCCGGTGGCTG
>JAPOIC010000237.1 GCA_029979145.1 Opitutaceae bacterium | reverse complement strand
GGTTGGGCTGACTTCCGGAACGTTACCGATCAGCTTTCGCCGGAAGATCGAATGGTTGCCACCCAGTTTCCGCCCGCGGTGGATCGATCGTGAAGCGAAAATAGTTGCCTCCGCCCGTCGGCGGCTGATCCCACTGGCGGCTGATGGGTTGGCCGCTCATCGCGCAATAGAGCAGGGCCCCGACCGCACCGTGGGCGACGATGGCGATGGCGCCGCGGGTGTTGTCGTCCGAAGCGAGGGCGTGCACCGCCGCCACCACCCGTGTTTGGGCGTCCACGACACGCTCCCATCCGCGGACGGACTGTTCAGGGTGGTCGAAGAAGGCGTCCGCCGTGCGTTCAAATTCGGCCGGTTCCAGAAAGCCGGTGGAGGTGCGGTCGTTTTCGCCAAGTTCGGCAATCTCCGTAACGTCCAGCCCGAGGGGTTCGGCTAGGATGGCGGCGCCGTCGATTGCCTTTTGCTCCGTGCTGCAATAGACCGCGGTGATTTCTGTGATCCACGGCTGCCGCAGCCCGGCCTGCATGCGCTTGCGCTCGCGCGGGGAGAGTGGCCAGCGGGTCACGGGCATCGTCGGATCAATCACCACGTTGGGATGCGTGATGAAGTAGAGCGAGCGGGTCATGCGCTGGAATCCGACAGGATTCTTCGGTAGGCGGCCTCGGTCTTCGTGTGGGTGTAGCCCAAGGCGGGGTAGAACTCGTGGCTTTCGGTCCTCTGCACATTACTGAAGACGCAAACCGTGGTGGCGCCGATCTCCCGGGCCCAGGCCTCGGCCCGGTTTACCAATTGGCGACCGATGCCAAGGCGTCGGTGCCGGTCGGACACCACAAGGCCGGTGAGTTGCACGCGGAAACCCGAGGCGAGCGTGTCAAACGCGTGCGCGGTCAGCCAGCCACCCACGGTCGCTCCGGTCTCCGCCACGATCACCAGCTGATCGTCGCGACCAAGGATGCGCTCCAGCCGTGCCTGCATTTCAGCTTCCTCCGCCGGATAGCCCAAGGTGCCGGCGAGGGCGGCTAGGGCCGGGGCATCAAGCGAGCGGGCGAGGCGGATGGTGATCATCCCGCCGCGGCCTCAGAGTCCGCGCATGAAGTTGAAGGTGCGGTCGTTTTCGCCCGGCAGGCCTTCGTGGCCGTAGTCGGGGTAGATGACGACGTCCTTCTTTGACGTGATCTTGTTGTAGGCGGCGAACTGCGTCGACGGCGGGCAAATTGCGTCCATCAGGCCGGTATACATGAGCACCTCGGCTTGGATGCGCGGGGCGAGGTGCTGGCAGTCGATGTAGCCGAGCTTGGTGAAGACCTCGTCCTCGCGTTCATGGCGCGGGTCGAACATGCGGAAATAATATGTGAGTTCGTCGTAGGCGGCCTTGGCTTGGTCCATTTCCCACACTCGGCGATAGTCGCAGAGGAAAGGATAGATCGGTGCGGCGCGCTTGATACGCGGCTCGAGCGCGGCGCAGGCGAGGGTGAGGGCGCCGCCCTGGGATCCGCCCATGGCGCCGACGCGGCCGGAGTCGACTTCGTCGAAGCTCATCACGACGCGCGCAAGCTGGGCGGTGTCGAGGAAGATGCTGCGGAAAAGGAGCGCTTGCGGATCCGGGTCGTCGAGTCCGCGGATAATGTGGCCGGCGCGGGTCGTGCCCTGCACGCCGCCCTTGTCCTCGGAGCGACCGCCCTGGCCGCGCGCGTCAAGGGCCGCGACGCAGAACCCCTCGCCGGTGAAAGCGAGCTTGCTGGCGAAGTCGCCGCCGTTGCCCGAGTAGCCGTGAAACTGCAGCACGGCGGGGCATTTGCCGGTTCGTTGTTTCGGGCGCAGGTATTTCGCGTAGATGCGCGCACCACCCACGCCGGTGAACCACAGGTCGAAGGCCTCGGTATGTTTGGGGGTGATGGCGGCGGACGGCACCAATTCGGGTTTGGGGTCGGTGGCGTCGAGCTCGGCGAGCGCCTTGGCCCAGTAGGCGTCAAAGTCGGCCGGGCGGGGATTGATCCCCTGATACGTGCGAAGTTCGGACAGTGGTTTGTCGAGGAGGGGCATGGGGAAATTGGGTCGCGCCGAGTCCGGCGCAAAACCCCGCCGGAAGCAAGTCGGCGTGCGCCGGGACGTGATTTTCGGCCGGTTGATTCGGATTGTCTCGCCCGGGACGCGGCGCGTTGATGGCGCCATGAAAGTCGCATTCATCAGTGGCACGAGCATCGTCAATTCCGACCTGTTTGCGTCGTGGGACGTCCGCACCATCGCCACCCCGCACGGCGAAGTCACCTACAAGGCCAAAGGGGATTTCGCCCTCATCAACCGGCACGGCTACGGCTTCCCCTTGCCGCCGCACTCAATCAACTACCGCGCCAACATCCGCGCGCTGGCCGACCTCGGGTTCAAGGACGTGGTTTCGCTCAACTCCGTCGGCTCGCTGAAGAAGGACCTGCCGCCCGGCACTTTCGTTTCCTGCAGCGACTACGTCGGCCTGCAGCAGGGTCCGGCGACGTTCTACGACACGGAGCTGAAGGGCGGCGCTCCCGGCATCGCCAACAACCTCATTCCGCTGCTGCTGGAAAAATTGGCGCCGGAATTCTCCATCCATTCGGGCAAGATCTACGTGCAGATGCGTGGACCCCGGTTCGAGACCAAGGCCGAGATCCGCATTGTCCAGCACTGGGGCGACGTCATCGGCATGACCGCGGCGCACGAAGCCGATTTGTGCACCGAGGCGGGCCTGAACTACAACAGCCTCGCGCTGATCGACAACTACGCCAACGGCTTGGAGGGCACCGAGATCGACTTCGCAAAGTTTAAGGCCCTCGTGAAGGACAACCAAGTCCGCGTGAACCGGCTATTCCAGCGCATGCTGGAGATCCTGGGTTAAAAAAGGGAAACGCTGATGGGCGCCAATTTGCGTCCATAAGTGGTTGTCACTTCATAATCGGCTTGGGTTTGCCGGCGCTTTCGTGGTGAAACGAAGGCGTCATGAAAATCGGCATCCTCGGATTGGGTATCATCGGCCGCATCTGGGCCGGGCATTTTCACACGGACGGCGTGCTGGCGGGCACTTGGAATCGCACGCCGCAGTCCGATGCACCGGGTTGGATGAAGTCCCCGGCGGAGGTCGCGGCCGCGGCTGATGTCATCAAGATCGTCGTGGCCGGTCCACCGGCGGTGGAGTCGGTGCTGGAGCAGATCCTGCCCCAGCTCGGCCCGGGCAAGATCGTGATCCAGTCGAGCACCATCGACCCGAAGAGCAGCGAGAAATTTCGCGCGCTCGTCACCGGCACCGGGGCGCGCTACCTCGAGGCGCCGTTCACCGGCAGCAAGCCGGCCGCC
>JAPOIC010000069.1 GCA_029979145.1 Opitutaceae bacterium | reverse complement strand
TGCAGCTCCTCCTCCTCAACGAATACGGCGGCCCTGGCGGCCGCGGCATGGTCCCCGGCCTGTGGATGTATAACCGGGCCTTCGTGGCCGGCGAATTCGGCTACGCCTGCGCCATCGGCGTCCTCCTGGCCGTCGTCATTCTCGGTCTCACCTTCGTCAACAACCGCTACGTGCGGGTCGACAAATGAGCGTCGCCACCAGCTCCCTCCGCCGCCGGGTCGACTGGCCGAAGCACCTCGTCATCTGGTTCTTCATCCTGATCGAGCTGTTTCCGCTCTACATGATGTTCCAGGTGTCGTTCAAGGACAACGCCTCGTTCATCCAGCAGCCTTGGCTGCCACTGCCGCCGACCGAGTGGCAATGGGGCAACTGGCTCTTCGCCATCAAGCTGATCGGTCCCTACCTCGCCAACACGGTGTTCGTCGCCGTGACCGCGACTGTCTGCTCGATCTTCCTCGCGATCCTCGGCGCCTACTTCTTCTCGCGCCACAAGATGCCCTTCGGCGGCGTGCTCTGGGCGCTCTTCCTCTTCCTCATGATCATGCCGACGGTCACCAACCTCGTGCCGCTGTTCATGCTGCTGAAGTCGATGAGCCTGCTCAACACCCTGCTCGCGCTCATCCTCGTGGCCGTCGCCGGCGGCCAGGTGTTCAACATTTTCGTGCTGCGTCACTTCCTTGAGGACCTGCCCAAGGACCTCTTCGAGGCCGCCGAAATGGACGGCGCCTCGCACTTCCAGCAGGTCATCAACATCGTGATCCCGATGGCCGCGCCGATCATCGGCACGCTCGCCATCCTGTCCTTCCTCGCCGCGTGGAACGAGTTCCTCCTCCCGCTCATCATCCTGCGCGACAAGGAGCTCTTCACCCTCGGCGTCGGCCTCATCTACCTCGACGGCGAATACGTGAAGCCTTGGGGCAAGATCATGGCGTCCTACTTCCTCGCCGCGATCCCGCTGATCATCATCTTCCTTTTCACGATGCGCCTGTTCGTGCGCGGCCTGTCCGCCGGCGCAATCAAGGGCTGAGCCTAGTGGACCTTGCGCCCCGCGACCGGGATCACGTCAAACTCCCGGTCGCCGCGCCCATTCCCCAGCCAGCACGCTGCAGATCACCAGCTGCAACGGGTGGTAGATCATAATCGGCACGAGGATGAGTCCCAGCGCGGGATTCGCGCCAAAGATGAGCTGCGCCATGGGCACGCCCGCCGCGAGCGTCTTCTTTGAGCCACAAAACACAGCAGCGATTTCGTCTTCCACGGGAAAGCCCGCCCGCCGGCAGGTCCACCGCATCACGCGCCAGGCCGCCACAAACAACGCAAGCGCGATCACGGCGACCAGCAGCAGCGAAAGGCCCGACTGTCCCGCCCACACCCGTTGCCGCACGGATTCGCAAAACGACGTGTAGACCAGCAGCAGGATCACCAGCCGGTCCACAAGGTTGACCTTGGGCTTGTGGCGTTGCGCCCAGGCGCCCAGCCAAGGGCGCAGCAGCTGACCGGCCGCGAGCGGCAGGATCATCCAGCACACCAAGTCGATAATCACTTCGCCCAACGGCAACGATTGCCCGGGGGTAGCCGCCCCCCCGCTCCCCCACAACGGGGTGAGCACGACGCCGATCACGCTCGAAAGCGTGGCGTTGAATACCGCGACGGCGACGTTGCCGCGCGCCGCCGCCGTCATCGCCACGGAAGACGAAACCGTGGAGGGCAGCGCACAGAGGAAAAACACACCCAACTGCAGCCCGGGCGGGAGCACGCCACGCAACAACGGCCAAAGCAACAAGCCCACGACCGGGAAGAAGAGAAACGTGCAGCCTTGCACGACGAGATGCACCGGCCAGCGCATCGTGCCGGCGCGCAAGGCCGCGAACGAAAGCAGCAGGCCGTGCAGGAGGAAAATCAACGCCACGCCCGCCTTCACCGTGAATTCCGGGTGCAGCCAACCTCCCGTTGCGCCCGGTCTGGGGAAAATCCACGCAAGCACCAGCGCGCCACCCATGCCGGTGAGAAACCAATCGGGCAGGAACCGCTTCATGCGCGCTTCCCCCTGAATCGCCGCCACAGCGCGGCGAGCTCCTCCCAGCCCTCAATCTTCAGCACCCAAAGACCCACGCCATAAATCACCACGCCCAGCGGGACCAGTGCCACCAAGGCCAGGGCATCCCGGGTCGAGCCGGTCGCATGGCCTTGGAGCAGCCACCACCCGCCGCCCACCACGATCCCCATGCCGAACACCGCCAACAGAATTTTGCCCACCCCTGCCCACAACGGGGCAAAAGCGAGATCAAGTCGGCGACGGGTCAGGAGGCGTTGCAGCAATACCGTCTGCGCAACGATGGCCACCGTGCTCGCAATCACGAGTCCCGCCGCGCCGAGGGGACCTTTGAGCAGCAGGCTCAGACCCAGGTTGATCACGAAACTCACGCCCGCGATCTTCACCGGCGTCGCGGTATCCTTCAGCGCATAGAACGCCCGCGTGCTCAGGCTGGTGATGGAGAAAAACGGCATGCCCGCGGCAAACAGCGCCAGCAGCGGGGCCATCATCGCCGTATCGTCGGCCGTGAACGCGCCACGTTGAAACAGGACGCGGATCATCGGCTCGGCCAGCAGCGCCAGCCCGGCGGCGGCGGGCACATTGATCAGCAGGATCAAGCGCAGGCCCTTGCGGTAATCATCCGCCATCGCCCCGAAATTGCGCTCGGCCGCGTGACGCGCGAGCAACGGATATACGACCGTGGCCACGGCGATGGCGAACACGCCGATCGGCAGCTCCGTCAGGCGGTTCGCATAGAACAACACCGAGGCCGCGGAGTCGTCGATCGAGAAGGCCAGCAGGCGCGACACGTAGATGTTGATCTGGTAAATCGCGGTGCCAAACAGCCCGGGGGCCATTAGTAACGCGATCTCGCGCACGCGCGGCGAGAGCGTCAGGTCCGGACGCGGCCGCCAGCCCAGGCGCACGAGCACTGCGGCCGGCACGGCCATCTGCAGAAACCCGCCCGCCAGCACGCCCGCGCAGAGCCACTGCATGCGGCCGGCAGCGGTCTCGGCCCAATGCAGACCCGCGCCGCCCAACGACACGATCATGGTCAAGTTAAGCCAGATCGGCGACAACGCCGGTTCCACGAAGCGCTGGAGGACATTCAGCGTGGCACTGAAGGCCGCGGCGAGGCACACGAAGGCGAGATAGGGAAACAGCACCACCGTCAGGTCAGCCGCGACATACCACTTGTCGTCATGCCCCGGCAGCAAGCGCGACTGGCTGAACAAAATCATCCCGATCGCCACCAATCCGCCCGCGACCACGGTCAGCCACGAGGTGACCTGACTCAGCAACCGAAACGCCCCGGCCTCGCGACGCTCGTGCAACTCCTCCTGCAAGGTCGGAACAAACGCTGCCGTCAACGAGCCCTCGCCCAAAAATCGCCGGAAGAGATTTGGCAGGCTGAAAGCCGTAATGAACGCGGAATTGAGCGCCGAAGTGCCGAACACCGCCGCACTCAGCTGGTCTCGCACCAGCCCGAGCACGCGGGAAACAACGGTCAGGCCGGAAACAACGCCGATGTTTTTGAGTTTGCCCGACACAAGCGCAGGTCCGCCGCGACCGTTCAGGGCTTGATCAACTGCAACTGCGCGCCCTCGAGCTTGGCGTCACCCAGCTGGTCCCAGGCGCCGGCCAGATCCTCCGACACATTCATCGCGGCCAGCAGCCGGTCCATGACCATGCCGACGATCACGGGAAGCTTCTCAACGCGCAGTGAGCCGACGTAAAATTTGTCCGGCGCATAGACGAGCGTATCGCCACTGCGCTTGAAGCCGCCTTGGGCGACGACCTGCACCTTGGTTTTGATCAGGCCGGCAATACTGACATCGACCGGCGCGCCGATCTGCAGCACGCCGTCAGCGATGCGAAAATTCAATTGCCCCGGGGTGAGCATGCCCGGCGCGGGCTTCTCCTCGTCCTTCGCCGCCTTCTCGGCCTCCGCGGCCTTGGTGCGATAGGCGAGGTTGAGGTCACCTTCGTCGAGTGTGATACTGCGTCCGGCGGTGAACTGCTGGAGTTTGCTCATCCACTCGCGCGTCGAACCGGCGCGGCCCTCGACGTAGTAAACCTTGCCCGGCACCGGCTCCTCCGGGAGCTCACGCACGGTTGCGACCGGCTTCATGACGAGCCATGCGGCCGACAGCACCGCGCCTAGCAGCACGCTGAGCAGGGCGCCGAGGGTGATCTCGATCAGGCTGGGTTCATGCTGGGAACGGTCGAATTTGGAGCTCATTGGGAGTCAGGGTTACTTGGCCGCGGCCTTGGTCTCGGATTTGGCGGAGGTGGATTCTGATTTTCCTCCCTCGGACGATTTTCCGCCCTCGGGGGAACCGGACTTTTTCTTGTAGTCGGTGATGTAAAATCCGCTGCCCTTGAAGATCAGGCCGGCGCCGCCGCCGAGGAGACGCTTGAGTCCCTGCTTCTTGCATTTCGGGCATTTCTTCAGCGGCTCGTCCTTCATCGACTGGAAAACCTCCAGCTCGTGGCCGCATTTCGTGCAAACGTAGTCGTAAGTGGGCATGACGTTCGCAGGTTTTATGCAACCTGCCGGCGACATTGGCGAGAGCGTTTCTCACCCCACTCGTCCACTTTCCCGCGCCCCGCTCCTCCATCCCCTGCCTCCTCCCTCCCTCGAGGCAACCAGCCCAACCACTAAGTAACGTATTACGTTACAAACCGCCGTCCCCCAGCCCGTGTCGTCTTGCACCTCCTAGAAGGAGGCTGCACTGGCCCGTTTGTAACGTAATATGTTACTTACGGCGGCGCCGCGGGTGCGACGGGGTTGCATGGTTAGGTTAGTTGCGGGGGAGGTGAAGTGTCGTATCTACGCGGGGCGGGCGAAGGGTGACTCGCGAGTTGCGCCCGCTGGCGTTTTTCGCCCTGCTGGAGGGCCATGACCTTCGCTGAGCAGCTCGCGGGCTATGTGGCCCGCGTGGAATCCGGTCTCGACGCGCATCTCCCCGGTGCCGCCGAGCGTCCGGCCCGGCTGCACGAGGCCATGCGTTACGCCGTGCAGGGCGGCGGAAAACGCCTGCGGCCGGTCCTGACCCTCGCCGCGGCCGACTTGTTTAGCCGCAATGACGCAGATGCCCTGCCCGCCGGGCGCGCGGACGCACTGCCCGCGGCCGTTGCCCTCGAATGCGTCCACACCTACTCGCTGGTGCACGACGACCTGCCGTGCATGGACGACGATGACCTGCGCCGCGGCCGCGCCACCACCCACAAGGCCTTTGATGAAGCCACTGCCCTGCTGACTGGCGACGCCCTGCTGACCCACGCCTTCGTGTTGCTCACCGGCGCCTACGCCGGTCAACCCACCCTTGCCCACGCGCTGTGCCGGGAGCTGGCGGACGCCGCTGGCAGCCACCGTCTGATCGGCGGCCAAATGGCTGACCTCCAAGCCGAGAAGAAGGCCGACGCCACCGCGGAAGAGCTCGATTTCATCCACCTCAACAAAACCGCCGCGATGCTGGAAGCTTCGCTCGTCATGGGCGGACTCGTGGGCGGCGCCAACGAGGATGATCTCAGCTTCCTGCGTCTCGCCGGCCGCCACCTCGGCCTAGCTTTCCAAATCGTCGACGATGTGCTCGACGCCACCGCCGACTCTGTGACGCTGGGCAAGACCGCCGGCAAGGACGCCAAGGCCGACAAGACCACCTACGTCAAACTGCACGGCATCGACCGCGCCCGCCGCCTAGCCGCCGAGGAAACCGAAAAGTCCGTCGCCGCCCTGCAGTCATTGACGGGCGATGCGACTTTTCTGACGACACTCGTCCGCGAGCTCTGCACTCGCGGCAAGTGACCCGGGGATTTACTTCGCGTCAGCTGCCGCCTTGACGAGCTCGACGAAGCTGCGGCTCTCGAGGCCCGCGCCGCCGATGAGGCCGCCGTCGATATCCTTTTGAACCAATAGTTCGGGGGCGTTGGACGGCTTCATCGAGCCGCCGTAAAGGATGCGGACCTTCTGCGCGGCGGTTTCGCCATAGAGCTTGGTGAGCAGGCCGCGGATGAAGGCGTGCACTTCCTGCGCCTGGTCGGAGGTCGCCACCTTGCCGGTGCCGATCGCCCAGACGGGCTCATAAGCGATGATGACGCCGGGGGCCTGATCCTTGCCGACGCCCTCCAGGCCGGCCTCAAGCTGCGTCTGCACAACCTTGAGCGTATCGGCGGCCTCGCGCTCGGCGAGGGTCTCGCCGACACAGAGGATTGGGCGCAGCTGGTTCTTAATCGCGGTGAGGACCTTCTGGTTGATCATCGCGTCCGTCTCGCCGAAGAGCGCGCGGCGCTCGCTGTGGCCGAGGATGACGTGCGTGACGAACAGGCAACGCAGCATCGGGGCGGAGACTTCGCCCGTGAAGGCGCCGTTCAGCTCGAAGTGCATGTTCTGTGCACCGAGCTTGAGGTTCGAGCCTTCCAGATGGCGGCTCACGCTCTCGAGCGCGGTGAAGGGCGGGCAGACCAAGACATCGACGTCTGTCTGGCGGCCGATGGCGGTGACGATTTCGGAGACCAAGTCCGCCGCGTCGGCGGGGGTCTTGTTCATCTTCCAATTACCGGCGATGAATTTCTTGCGTAAGATCATATTGAATGGAGCGAGTTAAGCACGCTGACGGCGGATGGCGAGGCCGGGCTCAACTTTCGAGAAAAACCACACCCGGCAGAGCCTTGCCCTCAAGGAACTCAAGGCTGGCGCCGCCGCCGGTGGAACAATGCGTGACTTTGGCGGCCACGCCAAATTTCTTGGCCGCGGTGGCGGTGTCACCGCCTCCCACGACGGTCGTCGCGCCGGAAGCAGTCGCCTCGGCGACGGCCGCGGCCATGGCCTTGGTCGCGCTGGCGAACTTTTCGAATTCGAAAACGCCCGCGGGGCCGTTCCAGATGATGGTGCGGGCGGAGAGGATGGCCTCGCGGTAGAGCGCGATCGACTTGGGTCCGGCGTCGAGGCCCTGCCAGCCGGCGGGGATGCCGGACGCATCATCCGCGGGTTGGGTGTTGGCGTCAGGCGAGAAGGCGTCGGCGCAAACGTAGTCGATCGGAAAGATCAGCTCGACGTTGCGCTCCTTGGCCTTGGCCACGAGTTCGCCGACGATCTTCGCACCTTCAGCATCGAACAGGCTGTCGCCGATGGCCATGCCGTCGACCTGCTTCTTGAACGTGTAAGCCATGCCGCCGCCGATGATGAGCTTGTCGGCCTTGTCGAGCAGGTTGGTGATGAGGGGAATCTTGTCGGCGATCTTGGCGCCGCCGAGGATGGCGAGCAGCGGGCGGTCGGGGTGGTCGAGGACCTTGCCGAAGGCCTTGAGTTCGGCCTCCATCAGAAAACCGGCGGCCTTGTGGGCCAGCGCCACGCCGACCATCGACGAGTGCGCGCGGTGGGCCGTGCCGAAGGCGTCGTTCACAAAAACATCACCGAGTTTCGAGAGACTGGATCGGAAAGCGGCGACGGCGGCCTTGTCGGCCTTTGTGGACGTGCCGTCTTCGTTCTTCGCCTTGCCCTCTTCCTCGATGTGGAAGCGCAGATTTTCCAACAGCACCACGGTGCCGGGCGCGAGCTGGGCGCAGGCGGTCTCGACCGCGGCGCCGACGCAGTTGGACAGGAAGGTCACGGGCCGGCCGAGAAGCTTCTCCAATTCGGCGGCCACGGGCTTGAGCGAATATTTCGCCACGACCTGGCCGTTCGGTCGGCCGAGGTGGCTCATAAGGACGACCGACGCGCCTGCATCGAGGGCGTGCTTGATCGTGGGCAGCGCGGCGACGATGCGCTGGTTGTTGGTGATGGCGCCGGTGGCCTTGTCTTGCGGGACATTGAAGTCGACGCGGATCAGGACGCGTTTCCCGGCGAGGGCGAGATCGCGGATGGATTTAAATTTCGGCATAAAAAGAGGGGCCGCGGATCACGCGGATGAACACGGGTTTCAGCGGGTGAAGGTCGCCGTGGGCATCCGCGCCATCCGCGGCCGTGATTAAAGGTGGACTGCGATCAGAGCGCGGCGGCGATCTTCTTGGTGAGGTCGACCACGCGGTTGGAGTAGCCCCACTCGTTGTCATACCAGCTCCCCAGCTTGAAGAACTTGCTGTTGAGCTCGATGCCGCTGCCGGCGTCGAAAATCGAGGAGGCCTTGCAATGGATAAAATCGGAGGACACAACCTCGTCGGCGGTGTATTCCAAGACGCCCTTGAGGTAAGTCTCGCTGGCCTTCTTCATTGCGGCGCAGATTTCGGCATAGGAGGTCTCCTTGGTGGTGCGGACGGTGAGGTCGACGACCGAGACGGTCGGGGTCGGCACGCGGAAGGACATGCCGGTGAGCTTGCCCTTCACCTCGGGGCAAACGAGCGCGGTGGCCTTGGCGGCGCCGGTCGAGGCCGGGATAATGTTCTGCGCGGCAGCGCGGCCACCCTTCCAGTCCTTCTTCGACGGGCCGTCCACGGTCTTTTGCGTGGCGGTGTAGGAGTGAACCGTGGTCATGAGGCCTTCCTCGATGCCGAAGCCTTCCTTGAGGAGGACGGAGACGACCGGCGCGAGGCAGTTCGTCGTGCAGGAGGCGTTGGAAATGATGCTGTGCTTGGCGAGGTCGAGCTTGTCGTCGTTCACGCCCATCACGACCGTGATGTCCTCGCCCTTGGCCGGGGCGGAGATGATGACCTTCTTGGCGCCAGCGTCGAGGTGGCCCTTGGCCTTGGCGGCCTCGGTGAAGAGGCCGGTGGACTCGATGACGAGATCTACGCCGAGCGCCTTCCAAGGAAGGGCGGCGGGGCCGGCCTTTTCGCCGAGCACCTTGATCTTGTGGCCGTTGACCACGAGCACGTCGTCCTCGGCCACGTCCGGCGAAGACTTCTCGCTGGTCACGGTGCCCGCAAAACGACCCTGGGTGGTGTCGTATTTGAGCAGGTAAGCGAGGTTGTCGGCGGGAACGAGGTCATTGACGGCGACGACGTCCAACTTGGTGCCGAGCAGACCCTGCTCGACGAGTGCGCGAAATACGAGGCGGCCGATGCGGCCGAAACCATTGATGCCAACTTTAACTGCCATGGGAGACTCCGGTTCTATGGGTTGATTTCTGGTTGAGGAAAGGGATGCCGCGCGGGCGCGGAACGGTATGAATGAAGGGGGTGCGTTCGGGGTGGCAAGGGTTTTGACGGTTTTGTCGTGTCATCGCCGGCCGATCCACAGCCCGCAGCCCAAGGCGGGAAGAAACAGCTCGCTCTCGACGGGCTGGGCCAGCCCCTC
>JAPOIC010000059.1 GCA_029979145.1 Opitutaceae bacterium | reverse complement strand
CGCCCTTAGTGTCCTTCGTGGCTAAACACCCCCCTCCCCTCGCCCCAATGCATGTTCGCACACATTCCCGCGCCTCCATCCATTTTTGCCGTGACTCTGTGACGCGGCTCGACTTGGGAAGGACGTCCCTTTCTTCCCATGCCCGTCGTCACCCCCACCCCGGAACTTTTGGCGCAGTTTGAGCGCGACGGTTTCCTGATTCTCCCCAACATCCTCTCTCCCGAGGAATGCGCCGTGCTCAAGGCCGGCGTCGCCCGCGCCTTCGAGACCCACAGCCCCGAGGCCGACCTGTATCACATGCAGGAGATCTGGCGGCCGAAGATGTTTGAATACGGCGAGGAATTCGAGGCGCTCATCGATCACCCCGGCATCGCGTCGCTCATGGCCGCGATCCTCGGCGAGGACTATCACCTCATCGCCAACAGCGCGCTCCGCACCTTCCCGGGCAAGACCATCAGCTTCTGGCACGCCGACGACGTCGTGCGGTTTCCCCGGCCCGACGGCGTGCCGCTCGACCCGCGCATCCCCATGCCCACGTTTGCGATCAACGTGAACTACTACCTCGACGACGTGGACGAGGCCCTCGGGCCCACGGAGTTCATCCCCGGCAGCCACCGCGCCGGCCGCAACCCGCGCGAGTCCGACAACGACGCCAACGGCAACCCGGTCTACGAGGGCAAACACATGGTGAAGTCCACCGGCAAGGCCGGCACCTGCGTGCTCTGGAACGACCAGACCTGGCACCGCGGCGGCCCCAACACCTCCGACGGCCGCATCCGCTGGGTCATCCAGACGCCCTACGCGCGCCGTTTCATTGCCCAGCGCTTCTACCCGTTCGTGAACTACCGGATGCCGGAGGACGTGCTCGCCCGTGCCAACCCCGTTCGCAAGCGCATCCTCGGCCTCCACGGCATCGGCGCCTACGGTTGAGCCGCGACCGGGCTCGACCCGGCGCGCCAAACCCGCATCGTCACGCCATGCACGCTTCCCGCGATCCGCTGCACGGCGTCACGCTTGAAACCATCGTGACCACCCTCGTCGCCGCCCGCGGCTGGGCGGGGCTGGCCCGCGAGGTCGACGTGCGCTGCTTCAAGTTCGACCCCAGCGTCAAATCCAGCCTGCAGTTCCTGCGCCGCACCCCGTGGGCGCGCACCAAGGTCGAGCGACTTTACGTGCAGCATGTGCGCGCGACGGGCGATGCCGGTCGGACGACTGACCCGGTCTGAACACCGCCACGTCGGGCTCAGCCAAAGACCTCGGCGTGCACCGCCACGATGGCGTCGGCGATGTAGTCGGCGTCCTCCATCGTGTAGAGCCAGCCGATCGGCAGCGCCATCCAGCGGCTCGTCAGCGCCTCGGTCTTGGGGAAATCCACCGCCCGATATCCCGGGGCCGGCCACTCCTTGAAATCTTTGAAGGGCGACAGCGCCGGGTGGTGCACCTGGCCGGTCTTCACGTATTCGCGATTGTATTGGCCGTAGGAGCCAGTGCGGGCGCCGCAATTCACGTTGCGCGCATTCAGTTTTTCCTGGAAGGGCGCGACCTTGGCGGGGTCGGCGAACAGCAGATAGGGTTCGAACCCAAAATCGCCCTCCGGATCCGGCACGCGGCGCACGCCGATGCCCTCCAGGCCGGCGATCTTCGCCAGCACGCGCGCCTGCACCGCGCGGCAGTGAGCCTTGATCGCGGGAATCTTGCGCAGCTGCGCCAGCGCCACCGCGGCCGCGAGCTCGCTCATGCGGAACTGGCCACCGGCAAACGCGGGTTCGCGCGGCGTCACGATCGCCGCGTGGAAGGGCCGGTAGTTGCCGAGGTCGTGCAGCCGCACCGCGCGTTCGTAGATGCGCTGGTCGCGGGTCACGACCATGCCGCCCTCGCCGCAGGTCGCGGTCTTGTTGTATTGGAAACTGAAGATCGCCACGTCGCCCCAGCTGCCGATCTGCCGGCCGCGGTAGGTGGCGCCAAGCGACTGCGCGCAGTCCTCGACGACAAAGAGGCCCTTGCGGTGCGCCGCATGCACGATCTCGTCCATCGGGGAGGCCACGCCTTGGTAATGGATGACCGACACGGCCTTGGTGTTCGGCGTGATCAGCCGGTCGATTTCCGCCGGGTCAATGTTCAAGGTGTCGTCAATTTCGCAGAACACCGGTCGCGCGCCCACCCGCATGATCGCGGTCACGCACGACACCCAGCTCCACGCGGGCACAATCACCTCGTCGCCCGGCCCAAGACCGATCGCCGCATACGCGACTTCCAATGCCGCGGTGCCGCTCGACACGGCGAGGGCGTAATCCGTCCCGATGAAAGCGCACATTTCCTTCTCCAACGTCGCCACCATCGGCGGCGGCGACTGCGGGTTCAGCCCGTAGTAGCGGAAGGGCTCCTTGCGGCGGAGAACATCAAGGACCAGTTCTTCCTCTTCCTTGCCGTAGGCGTTGCAACCAAGGCCGGGAACAGGGCGGGGGCGGAGCGTGGCGGACATCGGCCCGCATGCTTCATGATGCACCCGCGCCCGGCAAGCGCGCGCTGGCGATATTTACGGGAAAGCAATTGCCCGCGCCCCGCCCGCCACCTTTGATCCCGCGCATGCGCTGCCGTCCCTGGCTCTGGCTGTCGGCGATTCTTCCCCCGGCCCTCCTTGCTATGCCTCCCACCGTTCGCGATCTCGGCATTCCCGTCAAAGCCGTCAGCTGGACCCTCCTGCACCCCGGCGCGACCGCCGATGGCCGGGCGTCGCTGCTCGCCACCATGAGCCAGAACAACGGCGGCCTGTTCGTCAGCGACGTCGACCTGGAGACCGGCCACTGCACCCAATTCTACGCCGCCGACCCGACGCGCTCGACGTTTTCCCCCGCCACCTATCGCTCGCTGCGCGACGGCGTGCTCTACATCTGCTCGGCGTGGGACGGACACCTGCACCGCTTCGACGCCAACCACCCGGAGCGCGGCATCGAGGACCTCGGGCGCGTGGACGACGGCGCGACCTTTGGCAACGGCATCACCGAAACGCCCGACGGCCTCATCTGGATCGGCGCCTACCCGGGCGCCAGCCTCACGTCGTTCAACCCTGTCACCGGCGGGTTTCGGAAGTTCGGCCGGATCGTCACTGACGACAAATACCTCTACCCCGTCGCCGGCGCCGACGGCACCCTCGCCGCCTACATCAAATCGAATCGGCTGCGCGTCGTGCTGATCGACCCCGCCACCGGCCAATCCCGCGAGGTCTCGCCGCCCATCACCGACCCGACCGATCCCGCGCAATTCCTGAAGCTCTACCGCGGCACCGACGACCGGCTCTACCTTCAGTCGCACACGGGCACCTTGCGCCTCGAAGGCATGGACGCGCATCCCGTCGACTTCGCCCCGCCGCCGCGCCCAGGCATCGCCGCCACTTACCAGCACAACTACCAAGGCCCGGAGCCCATGCCCGGCGGCTGGATCGCGACGCTGGTCGACTCCGGCATCAACGGCACCGGCGCCCCGCGCCACCTGCGCCTGACCAACGAAGACCCGGCCATCGCGCCGCGCGACCTGCACCTCGACTGGGTCGGCGGCGGCAACAACCTGCACGTCATCGGCGTCGGCCCCCACGGCGATCTCTACGGCTCCAGTTACCTGCCCAACCGCCTCTTTCACGCCAAGCGCGACGGCAGCGTGATCGAGGATCTCGGCACGCACACCACCGCCGGCGGCCAGGCCTACTCGATGGCTGTGCTGGACGGGAAACTCTACCTCGCGTCCTACCCCGGCTCGCAGATCTCAGTTTTCGATCCGACGCGCCCCGTGCGTTTCGGCACCGAGCCCGACGCCAACCCGCGCGACCTCGGCCGGCTCGACGCCGTGAGCTACCGGCCCAACGCCCTTATCACCACGCCCGACCTGTCCGCCGACGACGCGGCCCACGCGGGCGCCCGGCTCTGGATGGGCTCCGCCCCCGACTACGGCCTGCACGGCGGCACGCTCGTCTGGCTCAACCCCGCCACCGGCGAGTCGCGCAGCCACCGCGACCTGTTGCCCGACACTTCGCCGTCAGCGCTGCTCTATCTGCCGGAGCTGAAACAAATCCTCATCGGCCTGAGCATCGAGGTTGGCACCGGCGCAACCGTCGGTCGCGAACACGGCGCCTTTGGGCTCTGGGACCCGGTGAAGGACAAACTCGTCTGGACCGGTGACCTTGGCCTTTCCGACTTGGCTGACCCCGTAGCCTTCGCACCCGCGGGCAACGGCCGCGTCTACGCCCTCCTCGGTCGCGGCGACCAAATCCTTTCCGCCGGCGCGAAGCCCATCCGCCCGCGCCTCGTGTTGATCGATCCGGCGCAGAAAACTGTCATCGCCGATGCGTGGCTGCCCGAAGACTTCGGCCCGATCCCGTGGCACGGCCATTTCGCCCTGCAGGTCGGCCCCGAGGGCGTTGTCTACGGCGCGACGGGTTACTGTTTTTTCCGCGTCAAACCCGGCACCTGCGAAGTCGAGCGCGTCTGGCAAGGCGCCCCGCCGCCCCCGCCGCGCGAAGACCCGGTGTGGCTCACGCACTCCACGCCCGACGCCATCGACGTCGTCGGCCCCATCGTCGGCCGCGAATGGTTCTTCGCGACCGGCTGGCGTCTGCGCGTGCTCAAGCTGCCATGATTTGAACCACGAATGGACACGAATTCACACGAATGTCCGAGGTTCCGATCCCTAAATGGAACTGAGTCATAATCTGTGTTCATCTGCGGCTAAATCGGTTTGAAATCCATTCGTGTGAATTCGTGTCCATTCGTGGTTAACTCCTTTTCTTCATGTCCTCCTCATCCGTGATCCGCGACCTCGGTATCCCCGTCAAAGCCGCCAACTGGGTGCGCGTCCACCCCGGCCGTCTGGCCGACGGACGCCCGTCCCTGCTGGTCTCCATGGGCCAGAATAATGGTGGGCCCTTCGTGCTCGATATCGATCTCGAGACCGGCCACTGCCGGCAGTTTGGCGCCAACACGCCCGGGGCCGAGGCGCCGACCTCCGCCATGCGCAGCCTGCGCACCGGCATCCTTTGGGTCGGGTCCGCGTGGCACGGCAACCTTCACCGTTACGACCCGGCGCACCACGAGCGCGGCTTGGAAAACCTCGGCCGCATCGATCCGGAGCTCGCCACCTTCCCGACGTCGATCGTGGAAACGCCCGATGGCATGATCTGGATCGGCGCCTACCCCGGCTGCTCGCTCACGCGCTACAATCCAACCACCGGCGAATTCACGCGCTTCGGTCGCATGGACCCGGTCGACAAATACCTCTACCTCCTCGCGGCCGACGACGGCTCGCTCTGCGGCCAGGTTAAGATGACCACCTACCGCATGCTCAGCATCGACCCCGCCACCGGGCGCGGCACGCCCATTGGCCCGATCCTCGAATCTCCGCCCACCAACCCCAAGCGCTACGAATTCTTCAAGGGCGAGGACGGACGGCTCTACCTCGACAGCTACGAGGGCCCGCTCCTGCTCGCCAATGGCGCCGCCACGCCCGTCGACCAATTGCCCGCGCAAATGGCCGGCGTGCACGCGACCTACAAACACGCCTATCAAACCATATTGTCGCTGCCGGACGGCGCGATCGCGACCTTCGCCGACTACGGGGCGTTTCAATTCCGCGAGCTGCGGCTCGACTACCCCGACGGCCGCGCGCGCACGCTCAACTTGGATTGGGAGGGCGCCGGCACCAACTTGTGGACTCTCCACCTCGGCCCCGACGGCAAGCTCTATGGTTCGAGCATGCTGCCGGAACACCTGTTCTCCTGCCACCTCGATGGCGGCAACATGGTCAACCACGGCCAATGCAGCGTCTCCGGCGGTGAGGCCTACTCGATGGTGAACTACGACGGCAAACTCGCCATCGGCTCCTACCCCGCGTCACGCATCTCGCTCTACGATCCGAAACTGCCCTACCGCTTCGGCACCGGCCCCGGCGCGAATCCGATCGATGTCGGCCCGGCCGACACCCTCAGCACGCGGCCGCACAGCATGATCGTCGTCCCAGACCTGCCCGCTGAAGGCTCGGCAAAGGCGGGTGGGAAGATTTGGGTCGGCTCCGCCGCCGACTACGGGCTCCTCGACGGCTCGCTCGCGTGGTTCGACCCCGCCAACGCCACGCGCGGCAGCACCCGCGGCATCATGCCCGCGCGCACGCCCTTCGTTTTGCTCTGGCTGCCGAACCTGAAACAGATCCTCGTCGGCTTCAACAGCGAGCCCGGCACCGGCGTCTCCGCCAAGTTCCAGCAAGGCGGCTACGCGCTCTGGGACCCGGCCAAGAACGCCGCGGCTTACGTCGGCGATTTCGGCGATGCTGAGCTGGTCGACGTCTGCTCGCTGATCGAGGCGCGCGATGGTTTGGTCTACGCCCTGTCCGGCCGCAATCCGCGCCTCGTGACCCACTACGAGTGCACCCCCGCGCCAAGCCGACTCTGCCTGCTGGATCCGAAAACGCGCCGCGTGGTCGCCTCCGCTCCGCTGCCTGAAAACTACGGCAACCTGCCGTTCGAATCCGGCCACATTCTCCGCGCCGACACCGAAGGCACGCTCTATGGCGCGACCACCGAGGTCGTCTTCCGCATCAAACCCGGCACGGTCGAGACCGAGGTCGTCGCCGAGATTACGGGCGGCGAACTCTCCGTCGTCGGCCCGATCCTTGACCGCACCCTCTACTTCGCGAGCGAGTGGCGCGTGCGCGCCGTCACCTGGGCATGAGTTCGAACCGCTTTTCATCGCGGGCGTTCGCTCGGGCGGTGTTGCTCAGCGGCATCATCAGCCTGGGCGTGGCGGCCACGATGACCGGGCTCGACTGGCGCAAGAACCCCGAGGGTCTCTTTCACGGCCCGGGCGGCACCGACTGGGTAATCGTCCGCGAAACCTTCTTCAGCTGGTTCTGGCCACTGCTGCCCTTGGTGGGAATAGTGGGGGTGCTCGGCGCGGTGGCCTTGAACACGTCAAAGAAGCCCTGCACCGGGCCGGCGTGCGCGTGCCTGCCGGAGAAAATCGTGCCGCGCGAGGGCGTGCACACGGGGCAATTCGCATAGGCGCGGCCGAACGACACGCCCTCGGCGGCCAGCCGGTCCATATGGGGCGTGCGCACGTTGGCGTCACCGGCGTGCCCCATCGCAAGGCCGCAGTGTTCGTCAGAAAGCAGGTGGATGATGTGGGGACGTCGCGGCATGCGCGCGAGCATGCACGCCCCGCCCCCGCCTGACCAGCCGCTTCAGCCCCGACGGGGCATGGCCTTCGCCGCGGCGATAAAACCTTCGGCGTCGAACACGAAGCCGGAGTTGATCGACGTGCGCCACAGCGCCTGCTGCTTCTCGCGCTCCTCGCGGGCCGTCTCCTTGTTTTCCACCGCCGTGACCGCCTCGCGGATGGTCGAGCAGATCACGCCGTAACGGCTCAGCTCCACCATGCCGCCGGGCGACATCAACAGGCACCAATTGATCGCAAAGCCGATGTAGACGAGGTGGTTGATCCCGTGCGCCCGGCAGAGCGCCGCCAACTGGTGGCTGTCCTCCGCGATCGGCTCATCCTCCCGGGGCTGGGCCGCGGGCAGGAATTTGATGTGCTGCCGGCCCTCCTCCACGTCGGGCCGGTTGCGGTCGCCGACAAACACGTGCTGCTCGCGAAAGCGCTGCAGCTTTTCGTAAACCGCGTCCGCCGCCACCTGCGGAAACTCGGGCGATGCACCGGCTATTTCCAAGGTCTTTTGGTATCCGGGCATCTGCTTGTAATAATCGTGCCAGCCGACGACGTGAAACACCGGCATGGTCGAGGCGCGCACGGCATCGAGGATCGGCGGAAACACGTCGCGCGCAATCTGCACCGCCCGCGGATAATACTCCACCGCCCGCCGCCAACCTGGATACTCGTCCAGCCCGCCGCAGTCCCACGCGTGCATCACCACCAGCGCCGTGTGCTGCGGCGAAAGCTCCACCTCACCCGTCTTCCACCCGCCATAACCCTCGCCCGGCACATCGCGCGCATAGTCGGCGTCAAACTGCTGGTAGTAGTGGGTGCGGAGCTTGACCGGATGCATCGGAGGCAAGGGCTGACAGGTTCAGGCGCCGATGACAACCGCGTCCGCCAAAACCACGTCAACGCGTTGGCCGCCATGAGTGCCCGTGACGCGCCACCCGCCATCCGCCGGCGCGATGGCGATGTCGCCATGCCCCGTGCCTTTCTTGGCGGCGGCGCAAACGGTCACGAAATCATGCTTGAGAGCGGCAGCGCTGGTGACCCGGCCGAAAGGTTGCACGCCGTCTTGCTCGGCCAGCGGCAGCTTGCCGGTGTCGACGGCCACGCCCTGCCCGGCCGCTCGGGCGAACAAGGTGGCGCCGGGCCGCGTGATCGTGAACTGCGCCCCCGCCGCAGACACGCTGCCACCGCCGTCCTCTTGATAAACTTGGAAGCGCGCCTCGACCGGCACCGGTCGGCCGGCCTCGACGATGTCGCGGACAATCAAGACCTCGGGTTTGAGAAACACCACGGTGCGGATGACGCGCGTGACCTCCGGCAGCACGAGTTGATAGGCGTCCGTCGCGTCACTCGTGACGCGCATCCAGCCCGGGCCCGTCGCGTAGTCGGTCACCTTGGCGAAAGCCCACGAGGCGTTCGTGCCTTCACTGCCGTCGTGATACTGATGCCCCTGCCCGTCGATCAGCACAGCCGTGTGCGCCTCCGTCAGCCGCAGTCGCCAGCGCGGCTGCTGGTTGATGTAGGCCGCGCGGAACGGGTCGTGCAGGAGCCGCTCGCCGTGCGCCTTAAACAGGAGGCTGTTGCGGTCGGCATGTTCGTGATTGCCCGGGCCGCCGCTCCGCAGGGCGACGACGGTATCGTCAGCCGTCCAGCCCGTGCGGGAAATGACAATGTCGTTGGCCTGCCGGTGATCGAGCAGCGCCGCTTCCGGCGCGGCTTTGGGCAACTGCGCATCATGCCACATCAACGCCTGCAGGTGTTTCACCTCGCCGATCTCGCGCGCCACGTATTGCGCCACGGGATCGTGGTGTGTGCGCGCCACCCACGCCGCCACGGATACATCCACCGCGCCGTTGGAGTCGCCGTGGTTCACAATGTCGAACGCCGGCTTCACCTTCGGCATGGTGTAGCCCTTGATGTGCGTGAAGTCCGCCACCGTGAGACCGCTGTCACGGGTCGGCATGGTGTTGCCGAGCGCGTAGCGCACGGTGCCGGGATAATTGATCAGGTTGCGGTCATCGATTCCCAGCGTGCGCCAAAGCACGTCGGCAAACAGCGCGAGATAAAGCGTCGTATAGCCCCAATAGCTGACGCCCTCGTCGTAACAGCCGTCGCTGCCATACATCGTCGAAAACGCCTTCGCACTGGAACGGGCCAGCTCCAGCCAGCCCTCCGCCTCGGCGACCCGGCCGTGAAACCAACACGCCGCAATGCCTAGGCAAGCGGTGGGGATGATTTTCAGGTTCGTGGCATTGAGGATCAGCGGCCAGCGCTTCAGGTCGAGGTGACGGAATTCGTCGACCTCGCTGCGCGGATTCCACCCCCAACCCTGCACGCGGTCCGGGTATTTCATGCCGTAGACCGGCGTCCAGCAGGCCGGCACGCCTTTCGCGAGGATCGCGGCCTCAATCTCGGCCACCTCAGCGTCCGAGATGGCATCGCCCAGGCACTGGATGGCCTGCAACAGCGCCACGGTGCCCTCGGTCGCGCGTTGCAAACCCAGGATCTGCCGGCCGCCCTCGACGAAGCTGTCCCATTCCGGGTAATCCAGCATTCGCCGGATCGCGAGTTTCGCCAGCGCCAGCTGCGCGACGTCGCCGTTCACGAGGTAGAT
>JAPOIC010000057.1 GCA_029979145.1 Opitutaceae bacterium | reverse complement strand
GGTAATGGTCAGGGTCAGCGTGGTGATCGTGAGCATCATCTGCGCGCGGGTCTGCAGGACGTTGAACTGGGTCATGAGCACCGCGATTGCTCCCTTGAGGCCTTGCTCGCCCTGGACCTCCAGCAATTGCTTCGCCTCGGTTTCCGCCGAGGTGTGCAGGGGCGGGCATAAATCCGGATTTGCCATTTACAGGGCCAGCATGCGCGCGCATTTAAGGCCTTTCCAATCCTAATTATGATCATCGCAGACATTGCCAATATCCCCGGGCGCACCTTTCCGGCGCGCCGTTATGGCCGCGGGCTCGTC
This sequence comes from Opitutaceae bacterium, assembly GCA_029979145.1. GTDB lineage: Bacteria > Verrucomicrobiota > Verrucomicrobiia > Opitutales > Opitutaceae > Cephaloticoccus. Next base: position 9,573 of record JAPOIC010000057.1, on the reverse strand, counting down.
GGTTCCGGTCCCCAGCCGATCAAGTCGGATAATTTTTCCATGGGCTACGTCGTCCTCGAGCCCAACGGCGGCCAGGTGCCGTGGCACAACCAAACGCAGGAAGAGGTTTACATGATTCTCCAAGGGCGCGGCGAAATGTGCGTCGACACCGAGAAGCAGGAAATTACCGCCGGCCAAATGGTTTACATGCCGCCGGGCAAGTTTCACCAGTTGACCAACATTGGCGACACGCCCCTGCACATGATGTATTGCTACGTGCCCGGTGGCGACGTGGCGCACTGGCGCCAAGAGCTGGACGGCACGCTGCCGCGCGCCGGTGAGGGCGATATTCCCCCGCTTCCGGCTGGCGCCCAGCCGCAGTGCACGAAGAAGGCGGAGTAACCGCCCTTCGTTCGGATTTATCAGCCCCGGGGGTTCGCCTCCGGGGCTTTATGATTTCTGACGAAAGGCACTCGGACTTTGCCCGGTCTGGCGTCGGAACCAGCGGGCAAAGTAGTTGGGATCGTCAAATCCCGCCCGCGCCGAAGCCTCCGCGATGGTCGCTTCCCCGCGCAGAGCGCGTTGGGCGGATTCCAATCGCAGCCGGTTGCGAATCGCGCGCAGGCCGAGCCCGGTTTCGCGTTTCAATCGGCGCGTCAGGTGGTCCGGGTGGTAGCCGGTTTGACGAGCGACGTCTCCCAGCGCCGTGTCGGCTCCCAGCAGGGGGCGCACGCGATCATAAAGCTGCGGTGAGGGCATCGGCGGAGTGGGGGCGGCCGGGCCATGCCCCAGCAGGCGGGCCACTACCGCGAGGATCGGCGCGTATTCGGCGAGGGTCAGACGACCCTTCGGCGGCACTTGGGCGAGCAGGGCGTGTAACTCATTCAAAGTCTCCGGCGGCAGCCGGCGGTGCAGCGCGCGAAGCCGCGGGCTGTCCTTGACCTCGTAGTCCAGCACCAAGCACACCGGCCGGCTGGATTGCAGCGCCGCGAAGCCGTGGGGAGTGTCGGCGGGGATGATAAAAAGATCCCCGGGGCGGGCGTGATGCCGGCGCCGGTTGACGGTCTGGTAGCCCTCACCGGTGAGGAACAGGATGAGCTGGGTGTAGCCGTGCCGGTGGGTGCTGACCTCGGTGTCCCGGTGGCGGTTGAGCTGCAGTTTGCGCAGCACGAAGCCGAGGGCGTGAATCTCGATCTTCTGGATGAGGATGGGACTCCAAGCGGGCATGTCGGATAGGTGCTATCAAAAGTCGGAACTGTTCTAACGCAAGCCCGGGCGGCACGCTACACTCGTCACCCCTCACAACCCCCTCCTTTACCACTATGACCACACACAAAGTTGGCATCATCATGAACGGCGTCACGGGACGCATGGGCACGAACCAGCACTTGCTGCGCTCGATCAAAGCGATCATCGACCAGGGCGGCATCAAGCTCAGCGATTCCGAGATCATCATGCCGGATCCGATCCTCGTCGGTCGCAGCGAGACGAAGCTCGCCGCCTTGGCCGCCCGCGCCGGCGTCAAGCGCTACACCACTGATCTCGACGCGGCGCTCGCCGACCCGAACAATCAAGTCTATTTCGATGCCACCCTGACCGGCCAACGTCCGGTGGGCGTGCGCAAGGCCATCGCCGCCAAGAAGCACGTTTACTGTGAAAAGCCGACCGCCACGACCTCCGCCGAGGCCCTCGCTTTGGCGAAGGAAGTCCAGGCGGCGGGCCTGAAGCACGGCGTCGTGCAGGACAAGCTCTGGCTCCCCGGCCTCGTGAAGCTCAAGTGGCTCATGGATCAAGGTTTCTTTGGCGAGATTCTCTCCGTGCGCGGCGAGTTCGGCTACTGGGTCTTCACTGGCGAGCACGAGAAGCTGCAGCGCCCGTCGTGGAACTACCGCAAGGAAGAGGATGGCGGCATTATCGTCGATATGATCTGCCACTGGCAGTATGTGATCCAGAACCTCTTCGGCGACATCAAGAGCCTCACCTGCCTTGGCGCGACGCACATCCCGCAGCGCTGGGATGAGGCTGGAAAACCCTACAAATGCACCGCCGACGACGCGGCCTACGCCACGTTTGAGCTGACCAACGGCGTGATTTGCCACTTCAACTCTTCCTGGGCCACCCGAGTTGATCGTGACGACCTGCTCACGCTTCACGTGGACGGCACGAAGGGCACCGCGGTCGCGGGCCTGCGCGATTGCAAAGCCCAGTCCATCGCTGCCACGCCCCGCTGCGTCTGGAATCCCGATGTCGACAGCCCGATCAAATACAAAGACGGCTGGGTGCGCGTGCCGGACCAAGGCATTTACGACAACGCCTTCAAGGTCGAGTGGGAGCTGTTCCTCCGCCACGTGGTGAAGGACGAGCCGTTCCAGTGGAATCTCTTCGAAGGCGCCAAGGGCGTGCAGCTCGCCGAGCTCGGTCTCCAGTCTTGGGCGGAGCGCAAGTGGGTCGACGTCCCGACCCTCGGCTGAGTCGCCCTTCAGTTTGACCTCTTCGAGCCGCGGAATTTATAACTCCGCGGCTTTTTTCCATTCCGGCCGCTTTGACTTGCAACTCCGCGGGGCTGGTTATGTTAGGCGCAAACCTTCTTTTCCCATGATCCTCTGGATTGCCCTCATCATTATCCCCATGCTCTTCGGCTTGTATGCGCAGTCGCGCATTCGCAATGCCTACAACAAGAACGTGCAGATCGGCTCGCGCGGTCGCATCACCGGCCGGGAAGCAGCCGAGGCCGTAATGCGCTCAGCCGGCATCACCAACGTTGAGATCGTCCAGGTGCCCGGCCAGCTGACCGACCACTACGACCCGATTCACCGGCGCCTCGCGCTTTCCGAGATGAACTACCGCGGCACGAGCCTCGCGGCGTTGGGCGTCGCCGCCCACGAAGCCGGTCACGCCATCCAGCACAAGGTCGGCTACTCCATGATGACCGTGCGTCAGACCATGGCGCCGGCCACTCAGATCGCCGCCAGCATCTCCAATTACGTGATCATGGCGGGTATCCTCCTGCTTACCTTTGCAGGCTCGGCCATGGGCTACAACCTGCTGACGCTCGGCGCCGTCGCCCTCGGCGTGATTGTGCTGTTCCAGCTCGTCACGCTGCCGGTGGAATTCGACGCGAGCCGCCGCGCCAAGGCGCAGCTGGTCAATCTCGGCATTCTCGATCGTGACGAGATGCCGGGCGTGAATGAGACGCTTGATGCCGCGGCGCTGACCTATGTCGCCGCCTTCGTCGCTGCGCTCGGATCGCTGCTCCACATCCTGATGATTCTGGCCGGCGGCCGTCGCGACTGACGTTCATTCCGACAAGAAAAACGCCCGGGATTCCCCGGCTATTTTTTTGTTTCCTGACGGATTTGATCAGCGCAGCGAGCGCTGGATGAAAGCGAGCCCGTCGCGATAGACGTCCTCCGGTGCGCCAAAGAGGTCGCGCCAGACGCGGGTGGCGGCGGCGAGGTCGGGCAGGGCGCGGCCGAACGCTTCGATCACCAACCAGCGGTCGTAGTTCAGGGCCTTGAGCGTCGCGAACGTGTCGGCCCAGTTCACTTGGCCGGTGCCGGGGGTGCCGCGGTCGTTTTCGCTGAGATGCACGTGAACCAAGTGTTTTGCGCAGCCGCTGAGCACGGGCGTCACGGCCTTTTCCTCAATATGCGCGTGGAAGGTGTCCCACATCATGCCGCAAGCGGGGTGGTTGATTTCGCCCACCCACTGCGCGGTGTCGGCCGCAGTGGTGAGAAAGTAGTTTTCGAAGCGATTGAGGTACTCCACCGCGAGGGTGATGCCGCTGGCCTGCGCGTGCTCGGCCACGGCGCGAAACGTGTCGGTGCCGCGCAGGCGTTCGTCTCGCGTGGGCGCGGTGCCGCTGAAGACGCCGAGCGGCGAATGCAGTGGGCCGCAAAGCACCTCGGCACCGAATTCGGCGCACCGATCCAGCACCCATTTCAACCGGTCCACTGCGGCTTGGCGCACCGCGGCATCAGGGCTGATGGGGCTGGCCTCGGGGGCCATGACGGTGACGGCAGTGCTGCCCAAACCGAGGTCGCGTAATTTGGCACCTAAGGCTTGGTAGTCCGCCGGGCTGCCTTCGAAGACGGGAACTTCCACGCCGTCGTAGCCGGTCTCTTTCAAATCTGCGAGGAGCGGATCGTGTGCTTCGGTTACCTGAGCGGTCCAAAGCAGGAGGTTCATGCCGATTTTCATGAGGGGTACAAGGTTCGACCTACTCGGTCGTTGGGGTTTGAGGGCTTAGCCGTCGCCCTGATTAAGGTAGATCGCGAGCCCATCCTTGCCCGGGGCGACAACATCAAGCCGGCCGTCGCCATCGAGATCCGCCACGGCGAAGTGAATGCCGAGACCCTTGCCGGTGCCGAGCGGACCGAAGTCGATCACGTGCTTCACGAACGCCTCGCCGGTCCACTTGAAGACATACCAACCGTAGGGATCCTTGTCGCCTTGATCGCCCTGCGGGTGGGCGCGGAAACGTTTGCCGGTGATGAGCTCGCATTGGCCGTCGCCGTCGATGTCGACCCATTGCAGGTCGTGATACTGGCTGCTGTAAGGGTCAATCTCGTGACGCGTCCACGTGCGCTTGCCGGTGGCATCCACCGAGTGCTCCCACCAGCTGAGGCCGTAGGCGTGGCCTTCGCCGAGGATGAGTTCGTTTTTGCCGTCGCCGTTGAGGTCGACCACGAGAATCGGCACACTGGGAGCACGGCCGAGATTGAAGTCGGGATGCCAGATCCATTCGCCGTCGTAGGGATCCACCGGCGCCTCCAGCCAACCGTTGCTGAGGATGAAGTCGCCGCGGCCGTTGCCGGTGATGTCGCCGAAGCCAAGGCCGTGACCTTGATGGTCGTTCTCGCGGCCCTTGAACTTGAGTTTGTGCACGGCGAATTTGCCGGTGCCTTTGCCATGGGCGTCGCGGATGAGTTTGTAGACAACGAGCGGTTTGCCCGGCGTGTTGGGCACGATCTCAAGGTCGCCATCTCCGTCAACGTCCCACGCGCGGGTGGTCTCGATGTTGCCAGTCTCGGCGATGATGTGTTCCGGCCATTCCTGACCGGTAACGCCCGGGTTTTCGCGCCAGCGGAGGGTATTGCCCCACCAGCCACCGGTAATGAAGTCGAGCCGGCCGTTGCCGTTCACGTCCATGGGAATGGTCGAGAAGTCGTCGTAATATTCGTCTTCGGCGCGAACCGGTCCGACTTTGTGCTGCTTCTTGAAGTCGGGGCCTTCATACCAGAACGCACCGCTGACGATGTCGGGGATACCGTCGCCATTGACGTCGAAAATCCCCGCCGACTCGTAGCGTTCGGCGGAGAGGACAATTTTGCGAAATTGCAGGGCCATGGGTCAGACTCCCTTCAGTAGACGAATGTAGTCGCGGGCCACGCGCAGGTCTTCCAGGGCTTCGGCGGCGACGCAGGGCGGAGGTTGATTGCCGCGCACGGCCTTGATGAAGTTCAAGGCTTGGTTGCGCATGGCGTGCACCCAGGGCAGTTGCGGGTGGATGGTGACGGGCGTCACGCCCTTGCCCGGGTCCTTGAAGATTTCGACGGAGCCGGGTCGGGTGAAGGCGAGGGGGGCGGGGAGGGTGAGCTTCACGTAGCCGCGCTCGAAGGCGATGAGCGCAGTCTCCTGCCAGTCGACGGTGGTTTCGTAGGCCGCCATCTCCAAGGTGCAGGGCACGCCGCTGGCGCTGTGCGCGACGAAGAGCACCTTGGCGGGGTCGGCGTAGGTGACCTTGTAGGACTCACCGACGAGGAAGCGCATCAGGTTTACCTGGTGAATGTAGTAATTCACGAAGGCCTCGTAGTCCTTCGTGGTGGCTTCATCCATGTCGGCCGGCTTCGGGTCGATCTCGAGGTTCGGCATCGGGTCGTCGGTGCCGATATTGTCGATCCAGCCGTTGGCCACCCAGTCGCCCGGGGGCATGGAGAGGCGCACATACTTCAATTTGCCGAGTTCACCGGAGGCCTTGAACTCTTGGATCGTCTTGCGGGCGAACTCCGACGCCGGATCGCTGCGCTTATGATACCCGACCATGTGCCAGGTGCCGCTCTTGGCCACGGCCTCGACGATGCGCTCGCCGACGGTCAGGGACGCCGCGATGGGTTTTTCGGTAAACACCGGCACGCCGGACTTCACGATGGCCGGCACGAGAATGCCGTGCCGCCAGAACGGCTGGGAGGCGACGATGCCGTCCACCTTTTCGCGCGCGAGCATCTCCTCGATGGTCGCGTAGACCTTGGGAATGCTGTGCTTTTGGGCGACCGCACGCGCGAGCTTGGGTCGGAGTTCGGCTAGGGCGACGACTTCACAGTCATCGCGAAGGGTGGCGTAGTTGCGCAGATGGGCCGCTTGGCCCATCCCGCCGACGCCAGCGAAAGCAAGGCGGACTTTCTTTTGGGGCATACCCCATGACCTTACCAAGAATCGGGGCTGGCGTGAATGGCGCCGATTGCCAAGACTTGCGTAAAATTGCCCCATGCCCGTCCGCGACCCCGTTTTTCTCAGTGGTGGTGAAGTGCGGCCCCAGCCTGGCTGGACCATGCCGCCGCACAGTCATCAGGTCCACGAATTGATCGTGATCCTAAACGGGCGCATGCGTGTGGAAATTGACGGCGAAGACGTGCACGCGGAGCCGGGCGACCTTTTGCTCTACCGCGCGGGGCATGTGCACAAGGAGGTCTCGGACGATCGGACTCCGGTCAGCACTTATTTCCTCGTTTTCGAGTCGGAGGAGTCGGCCCTCGCGCACCTGGCGCTGCGTTTGCGGGATGCTGATGGTCGGGTGCGGCAAATGGCGGCATGGTTGGTGCGCGACCATCGCGCCGGGGTGCCGCCGGAGCGCCAAACGCCGTTGCTGCGCGCGTTGCTGACTGAAACCCGCCGGTTGTGTGCATCGCCGGTAGACCCCTGGCTGGCCGACCTGCGCCAGCACATGCAGCACCTCTTGGCGGGCCGGGTTTACTTGGAGGATCTTGCCCGGCATTGCGGCATGAGCAAATTCGCCTTCGTGCGCAAATTTCGCCGGCTCAGCGGCACGACGCCCATGCGCGATCTGCAGCGCATGCGGCTCAACCAAGCCCGCACGCTGATGCTTTCGACCGGGATGCCAGTGAAAGCGATCGCGCCCGCCGTGGGGTTGGGCGATGAGTATCAGCTGTCACGTTTGTTTCGGCGTCATTTCCGCCTTTCGCCTCGCGAGATGCGCGCGCGATTGCATCGCCGCCGAAAGCGCTGATCGGGCCAGTCCGGGAGTGACAAGCGGCGACAAGCCTGCAAAGACCACCGCGCTTACCCCATGAGTTTCCCCGTCGCCCGCACTCGCACCGGTGGTTTCCCCATCGGCTTCCGACTCACCGGCCCGCTCGCCGCCGAACCTGCCGACGCCGTGGCGCGATGGGCGGCAGCGGCCGGGTTTGGCTGTGTGGATCTGTTTGCGAACCAGCGAAACGACACGGCGGCTTGGACGGGCGCCGGCCTAAGCGTGGGCACGGTCGATTTGTTCGGGCGCGAATGGGGCGGCATGCTCTCGGCTGATGCCGGTCGGCGACGCGAGACGGTGGAGTTGGCCAAGCAGGCGATCGCGAACGCTGCGGCCAACGGGGTGAAGATCCATTTCGTCGTGATGCTGGCCGAGGATGTCGCCCTGCCGCGGCGCGAGACTTTTGGTCACATGGTCGAGACCTACGGGCAGCTCGGCGACGTGCTGCGCACCACCAACACCCGCATCGCGATCGAGGGCTGGCCCGGTTGCAACGCCCACTGTTGCAACCCTGAGTCCTACCGCGCGTTTCTGCGCGAGATGAATTCGCCGCACTTCGGAATCAACTTCGATCCGTCGCACCTGCTGCGGATGGGCATTGATCCGCTCCGCTTTGTGCGCGAGTTCGCGCCGCAGGTCGTGCACGTGCACGGCAAGGACACGGCGATCGATGCGGAGAAGCTCTACGAGGTCGGCCACGAGCAAGCCGGCGTGTTCGGGGATCCTTTCCCGTGGGGCGGCTGGGTGTGGCGTTACACCATCCCCGGCAAAGGCGTCGCGCCATGGAGCGAGCTGCTGGGCGTGCTCAAGGACGCCGGCTACGCGGGCTTTGTCGCAATCGAACTTGAGGATGCCGATTTCAATGGCGTCGTGGCGCGAGAGCAGGCGGGATTCGAGGCCGCGCGCGATTTCCTGCGCAAAGCCTGACTCAATTTGAGGTGGCGGTGGGGGAGGGATTCGAACCCCCGGAACCTTGCGGTTCAGCGGTTTTCAAGACCGCCGCGATAGACCACTCTGCCACCCCACCGGGCGTGCTTACCGAACGTTTGGGAAAAGCGTGGGTTGTCCAGCTTTCTTGGCAGCGCAGCTTGGCCGGATGGGCTGGGCGAAGACGACACCGATGGTGGCCGAGGTGCAGGGACTCTACGGTCCCTTGACCTTTTCCGAATTGCTGCTGCAACGCATCTGGGCGCGCGGCGATTTTGATCAAACGCGGTTACAGACGGTCGATGGTCGCAGGGTGACCGTGGAGCATCGCGGTCGCTGGAATACGCTGGGTGGCCCGGATTTCCGCCAGGCGCGGGTGCGTTGGGATGATGGCCGCACGGCAACGGGAGACGTGGAGTTGCACCTTCGGGCCGAGGACTGGGACGCCCACGGCCACGCTGCCGACCGGGCCTATGACAATGTCGTGTTGCATGTCGTCCTGTTTCTGCCGCGCGTTAATCACGTCACCCGCGGAGGTTCCGGCCAACCGCTGCCAGTCGTGCCGATGTTGCCGTTACTCTGGCACGATCTTGAAGAATATGCAGCGGAAGAGGCGGTCGAGCATCTAGCCGATCATCGCACCGGCCGGCTGCGGGAGGCATTGTTGGCGTTGGCGCCCAAGGCCGTGACCGCCCGACTGCAGCGCGGCGCGACGAAGCGTTGGCAGCAAAAGGTGCACTACGCCGAGCGGCGCGTGCAACGATTGGGCTTTGCCGCGGCCTGCCACTGCACGGCGTTGGAAATCCTCGGGTTTCGTTTCAATCGCGTGCCAATGCTTAACGTGGCCGCGCGCCATCCGTTGGCCGAGTGGGCGTGCGTGACGTAGGCGGATATTGAAGGGTGGTTGCGGGAGGAGGCTTCAAACTGGGCGCGGGTGGGCGTGCGCCCGGCGAATCATCCGAAACTCCGGCTCGGGCAATACGCCGCCTGGGTTATGGTGCGGCCCGACTGGCCGGAGCGATTGCTGGCCGAGGCCAGCGACTGGCCGCGACCCGACCTTTGCCTGGGATCGCGTGATGCCCGGGGTAATCATGGATTGCGCGCCGTGAGCCGGCGTTTGGCGGATGTTGTTTGCGGACAGGCCGTGGGCGGTCGACGTTGGGACACCTTGGTGTGCGATGGATTCCTGCCGCTCGCGGCATCAAAGGTGGGAGACGATGGCCTGGCTGGATTGTGGTGGCACTGGTGGGCGGGCGATTTGCCGGGATTTGTGGAGTCGGTGCAGGCAGAACTCGCTTCGACCATGCGACCGGCATTTCAGGGCGCGGCACAGGGCCTGATTGACTGGGCTATGGAGCTGGAATCCGAGCCGGCCGGCACTGCGGTAATGTCGTGAG
>JAPOIC010000309.1 GCA_029979145.1 Opitutaceae bacterium | reverse complement strand
CTGGTGATGGCGGGATTGGTGAGGGTCCAGCGCAGCGCGAGCTCGGGCATGGTCAGGTAGAGTTCGGCGGCGATGACCTTGGCTTGGTCGATGGCTGCAAGAATGTGCCGCAGGCCTTCACCGTGAAACAGCGGACCATTGGCGCGGTTGCCGGTGATGATGGAGTCGGCTTGGTAGTGTCCGCCCAGTAGGCCTCGATAAAGTGGCGAATAGTTGATCACGCCAATGGAGTGGTTGAGGCAGTAAGGCAGCTCGCGCGTCTCGATGTCGCGGGCAAGCAGGCTGTAGGGCGGTTGAAGGCAGCTGACCTCGAAGTGTCTTCGGTAGAGGTCCATTTGCTCGGGATTCAGGTTGCTCACGCCGAACCAACGGACCTTGCCTTCCTGCTTGAGTTGCTGCAGCGCGCCGGCGACTTCGTCCGGCCGGGTGATGGCGTCCCAAGCGTGAATTTGGTAGAGATCAATCCGGTCGGTCTGGAGACGCTGCAGGGAGGCTTCGCAGGCTCGGCGGATGTAACCCGGCGTGGTGTCGGGGTGACGGGGGCCGTCGGCAAAATTCCAGAAAAACTTGGTGGCGAGGACGAACTGGTCTCGGGTGCCGTCCTGCTTGAGCAGCTTGCCCAACTCGGTCTCGGCGTGGCCGTCGCCGTAGGCGTCGGCGGTGTCGATGAAGTTCACCCCGAGTTTGAGCGCGCTGCGCACGGCGTCGGCCCAGGGGCCGGTCGGCACCTCGCCCCAGAAAGAAGGACTCAGCTGCCAGCAGCCAAAGCAAATGCGGGAGACTTCAAGATCAGTGGTGCCGAGGCGGGTGTATTTCATCGTCGGGTGGGATTGCGCTCCAGTGTAACGCCGGCGTCAAACCTCGGAGAGGTTGAAATGCGGGGCGCCCCGCATTTGATTGCGGCATGCGAATTTTGATTGTCGGCGGCACGGTGTTTGTGGGACGGGCCTTGACCGACGTGGCGCTGGCGCGCGGGCACACCGTAACGCTGCTCAATCGCGGCAAGTCGGCGTCCACGCTTCCGCCGGGGGTCGAGCATCTGGCGGCGGATCGCAATGGCGATCTGGGCGTGCTGGCGGGGCGAAAGTGGGACGCGGTCATCGACACGTGCGCGTATTTCCCGCGCCAAGTCCGCGCGCTCCGCGCCGCCTTGGCCGGTAGTCCCCATTACACCTTGGTCTCGACCGTTTCGACTTATGCGAGCTTTGCGACCGACGGTCAGGACGAAGGCGCCGCGCTATCCGCGCCGCTGACGGATGACACCGTGGACAAGGTGGACCGCAAGACCTATGGGCCGCTAAAAGTCGGCTGCGAGCAAGAGGCGGGCGCGGGGACGTTGATCATCCGCCCGGGCATCATTGTGGGGCCGCATGATCCGACGGGACGTTTCGCCTACTGGATGCGGCACTTCGCCGCGGACGCGGACTTCATCGCTCCGGGGAATGGCGCGAGGGCGTTTCAGGTCATCGACGCCCGGGACATCGGCGCGTGGATGATTCTGCTGGTCGAAGCGCAGGCCACGGGCGTGTTCAATGCCGTGGGCCCGGTCGAGCCGATGACCTTTGGCGACTTCATTGCACTCGGGGTTGAAACCTTGGGCGGTCGGGCCCGGCCGCGCTGGTTGTCCGAAGATGTTTTGGCTAGCGAGGGGATCGACGGCCCGGCCGTGCTGCCCTTGTGGATTCCAGCGGCAAACCGGGAATTTGCGGGGCTATTCACCGTGTCGGCGGCCAAGGCGCGAGCGCACGGTCTCGTGCTGCGCCCGCTCGCGGAGTCGATTCGGGATTGCGCGCAGTTTGAGCGGGAAACCACCAAGCCGGTGGTGATCGG
>JAPOIC010000187.1 GCA_029979145.1 Opitutaceae bacterium | reverse complement strand
GTGACCGTCACTGATCTCACCCCGCAGCTTCGCGCCCAGCTCCGCCTGCCCGAACGGCTCGAAGGAGCGCTGGTCACCGACGTTGATCCGTCGACGCCGTCCGCCCGCGACGGCCTGCGCGAGGGCGACATTATTCTCAGTCTCGACCGCCGCGCCGTGCGCAACGCCGATGAGGCCGTGAAGCTCAGCGAGGAGATCAATGGCCCGAAGGTGCTCGTGCGCATCTGGCGCGAGGGCATCAGCCGCTACCTCGTCATCGACGAAAGCGAGTAAGCACCTGCCCTCTTAACTGGAGCCGGGGCGCCCTCAACCCGGACCAATGCGACGGGGGCGTCGCGTCTCCAGCAATCCTCTCAAGCCGCCGCGGAGTTGTTCCCGGCGGCTTTTTTGGCGCCTCAGTAGCGCTGACCCGCGGCGCGGTAGACCTTGCTCATGAGCCAGGCCGGGCCGACGAGAAGGAAGACCACGTCATTCAGGAACGACGGTTTCTTGCCCTCGATCTTGTGGCCGATGAACTGGCCGACCCACGCGGCGACGAACAGCGCGAGACAGACCTGCCACGCCGGCCAAGGTGAAACGAGGGTCAGGGCCGCGAGGCCGCAGTAACAGACGCCCATCCACGCCAGCATGCCGGCGCTCAATCAGGTCGAGCGCGATCGGCCCGCGCACCGCACAGCTCCAACCCTCGATGCCGGCGTCAGTCACGAGCCGCAGCCAAGTCTGTTCGGTCACGGCGTCACTGCCCGGGAGGCCCTGGCGCCAGACGTAGGGCACGGCGGTCTGGGTGCGAACGGTATACGCGTGAACGGAGGTGATTTTCATGGGGCAGGGGGTGAGGGTTTTTCGTCCGCGGCGCGAGGTGAGGCAATCCCCAAGCCGGGAAAGTTCGTCATCCGCGATTATTTCCACGACAGCGCCCGGTGACCACGGCTAGGGTGCGGTCATGTTCGACCTATCTGGCAAAGTGGCGCTCGTGACGGGCGCGGGATCCGGCATCGGCCGGGCGATCGCGGAGCGTTTCGCGAAGGCGGGCGCCAAGGTGCACGTGGGCGATCTCAACGAAACCGCGGGCCGCGAGACCGTCGGCCTGATCACGGCCGCGGGCGGCGTGGCGGAGTTCCAATCGCTCGACGTGAGCGATGAGGCCGCGGTGGCGCGGGTGGCCGCGGCCACCGGTCCGCTCGACATCCTCGTCAACAATGCCGGCATTGGCCACGTGGGCACGATTTTGCAGACGCAAGCCGAGGACATGGACCGGCTTTACCGCGTCAACGTGCGCGGCGTGTTCAGCGTCACAAAGGCCTACATTGGCGACATGATCGCGCGCCGCGCCGGCAGCATCATCAACATTGCGTCCATCGGCGGCATCATCGGCGTGCGCGATCGCTTTGCCTATGTGACCACGAAGTTCGCGGTCGTCGGCATAACCAAGCAAATCGCGCTGGACCACTCGGCCGAAGGCGTGCGTTGCAACTGCATTTGCCCCGGCCGCGTGGAAACGCCGTTTGTGCAGGCGCGGCTCAAGGAATATCCCGATCCCGAGCAGGCCTACCGCGACATGAGTGCGACGCAGCTCATTGGGCGCATGGGCCGGCCCGAGGAGATCGCCGCCGCGGCGCACTACCTGGCGAGCGACGAAGCGGCGCTGGTCACGGGCGCTTCGCTCCTGGCCGACGGCGGTTGGAGCGTGGGTAAGTAGTCCCGACCATGACGGCGCCTCGTCCCACCCGTCGGCCGGAAGCCGCGGCGACCGGCCGGCTTACCCTGGGCCTCGCGGCCTCGGGCGGCGCGTGGGGGGCGGTGGACGAAGGTGAATCGCTGGCGACGATCGAAGCAGCCTTGGCGGGCAGCGTGTCGGCCCTCGACGCGGCGCCTTCCTATGGCGTGGCCGAGACGGTGTTGGGCCGGGCGCTGGCGGACTGGAAAGGACCGGCCCCGCTCATCAGCACGAAGGCCGGCCGGCTCCCGGCGCCCAACGCGCAGGCTGAGTCCTATGATTTCTCGGCGACGGGATTGCGCGACAGCGTGCATCGCAGCCGCGACCGGATCGGCGTGGCGACCGTGGATGTGCTGTTTCTGCACGAGCCGCAATGTGTGCCACCACCGGAGCGACCGCGCGTGGCCGCGGCGCTGCAGCAATTGCGGGCCGACGGGCTGGTGCGCCGACTCGGGCTCGCCGGCGGTCACGGAGCCGATTGGGACGGATTGCTCGACGCCGGGGTGAACGAAGTGGTGATGCTGTTTCGGCGTTTGGATGCGTGCATCTTCGACGGGCTGATTGATGACCGCCCGCGATTGGCCCGCGCCGGTGCGGAGGTCTGGCAGGCCAGCCCGCTGCACATGGGTTTGCTCGGGGCGCGCTTCGAGGAGTTTTCGCGCGATCGGCCCGAGTGGGTCTGGGCGCCGCAGATTGCGCGCGCCGCGCGCCTGCGCGAACTTGCGTCCGCGCACGGACTCACCCTGCCCGCGCTGGCCCACCGCTTCGCGTTGAGCGTCGCCGAGCTCGACCGCATCGTCATCGGCGCGGGCAATCGGGCGCATCTCGCGGCAACGCTGCAGGATTTCGAGGCTGGCCCCCTGCCGGAGGAACTGTTCGATGCGGTCTGCCGAATCAACTCCGACTGATGATCAAACTCCGCGACGCCGAAATTTTCTCCCAGCCGCTCAAGGCGCGCATGCCGTTTCGCTACGGCATCGCCACGATGACCGAGGTCACGCACGTGTTTCTGCGGTTGACCTTCGACTTTGACGGTCGGGTGCAAGCGGGCGTGGCGGCGGACCATCTTCCACCCAAGTGGTTCACCAAGGATCCGCAGCGTCCGCTGGAGGAAGAGATCGAGGAAATGCTTTTGGTGATTCGCACGGCCTTGGGTCACGCGCGGGCGACCACCGCCGCGACCCCCTTTGCGTTTTGGCGTTCGCTCTATGATGCCCAGGCTGCATGGGCGCAGGCGCAGGGCCTGCCGCCGCTGCTGGCGCAATTTGGCGTGACGCTGGTGGAGCGCGCGTTGATCGACGCGTTTTGCCGGGTGGAAAAGACGACCTTTCCCGTCGCGCTGCGCACCAACCGCTTTGGCGTCGAGCTGGGCGCGGTGCACCCTGCGCTCGCCGGCACCCAGCCGGCGGACTGGCTGCCGGCCGCGCCGCCGAGCGAGGTGTTCTGCCGTCACACCGTCGGTCTCTCCGACGCATTGACCGATGACGAGATCCCTGACGACGAGCGCGTGACCGACGGCTTGCCGCAATCACTCACGGCCTGCATCCGCTTTTACGGCCTGCGGCATTTCAAGTTGAAGATCAACGGCGAGACCGACCGCGACCGGTCGCGGCTGGCGCGAATGGCGGAGATTTTTGTCGCGGAGTGCGGCGGGGATTACGCGTTCTCACTCGACGGCAATGAAAGCTTCCACGAGGTCGGCGTGTTCAAGGATTACGTCACGGGTCTTCGCGCGACGGTGGGTGACGCGACCTTCTGGTCGAAGTTGTTGTTCATCGAGCAGCCCTGGCACCGCAAGGTGGCGCTCTCACCGGCCATCGGTGAGCTCGCTGCGGCTTGGCCGGACCGGCCGCCGGTGATCATTGACGAGTCGGACGCGGAAATTTCGAGCCTGCCGACCGCCCTGTCGCTCGGCTACGCCGGGACGAGTCACAAGAACTGCAAAGGTGTGTTCAAGGGGGCCGCCAACGCGTGCTTGCTGGCGCAACGCCGCGCGCAGGGCTTGTCGTCCATGATGAGCGGAGAGGACCTTTCCAATGTCGCGCCAGTCGCGATGCCGCAGGATCTGGTCGCACAGGCCTGCTTTGGCATCACCAGTGTTGAGCGCAACGGCCACCACTACTTTGCCGGGCTCGGCCAGTTCCCGGCGGCGTTGCAGCAGCAGATGCTCGCGCGCCACCCCGATTTGTTTGTCACGTCCGCCGCCGGTTGGCCGCGACTCGACGTGAAAGACGGCCGGCTGAAGCTGGCTTCGGCCCTCGATGCGCCGTTCGGGTATGCGGGTGAACTAAACCTCTCTGCGCTCAACCCCGGGAGCCTCTGAGCCGCCCCGGCGCACACTCAAGCCCACCTTCAATCATGCCTGCGCTCTTCCCACCTGACACCCCGGTCTCCTTTGCCCCCGACCTGATTGCGCGCTACCGCGAGCAGGGGTTTGTGCAGCTGCCCGGATTTCTCGACGCTGAGGAGGTGGCGCTGGTGCGCGCGGAGCTGGCGCGGTTCATCACGCACGTCGTGCCCCGTATGCCGGCGAGCGAGGTCTTTTATGAGGCCAAGGGCGACCAAGGGTCGCTCAAGCAATTGCAGCGCATGTTTCAGTGGGATGATTTCTTTGAGCGGCTTTTCCTGAAGAGTCGGTTCTTCGCGCTGGCGGAGCATCTGCTGGGGCGGCCGGCGCTTGGCAAGAACATGCAGTATTTCAACAAGCCCTCGGGCATCGGCGCGCCGACGCCGGCGCATCAGGACGGGTATTACTGGAAGATCACCCCGATGGAGGGCCTGACCATGTGGCTGGCGCTGGAGGATGTCGACGAGGAGAACGGCTGCGTGCGTTACGTGCCGGGCTCGCATCGCCGGGGTTTCCGTCCGCACGCGAAGACCGG
>JAPOIC010000210.1 GCA_029979145.1 Opitutaceae bacterium | reverse complement strand
TCCCCCGGACGATCCGCCCGCCCTACAACTTTCAGCTCTTCATCACGCTGATAGCCCACGACAAAGACACTGAGTCCGAGACCTACATGATTCGTTTCCGGCAATAACGCCGACACACAGCACACCCGCGCGTAACGCGCCTTCCAGCGTTGGAGGGACTCGGACGAAAGTTCGTCAAGGGACTGGCTGATCCGGTTGACCGAATTGCTGACGCATTCCTGATGCTCGGCCACCCACTTGGAGTCGGTGTGCCTCATCTGCGACGCGACCTCGATGATAGTAAGCTGGTTGTTAATCAGGTCCTTTAGCCTCAGCTGAATCTCGTTGATGGTCTCGACCCGCATTGCCTGTTGGCGCCGGCGGACGAGCCAGAAAATGATGCCATGGATCACGGCGACCATGACGGCGGTGACCGTGCCCACAAACCACGGGTCCAAGCCGAAGCCTTTCAGAATGACGGTGGCGGCAATGACGACGACGATGCCAACGCCGCTAAGGTAGAGTTCGAGGTGGCGGAGGAAATAGCGCACGGTGAAAGGATTGGTCGCTGCCTAGAGCAGTCTCGGGCGGATTTAACCTGTGAACCCCCCTAGTTTGCCTCCGGGAATCCCGTCAGCCCGATTGACAGGGGGAGGTCCGGCGGTGACGCTGGCATCCTTATGTCCGACGGGCTTGCCGATGCCTTTGACCCCGTGGAGGCCGCGATTCAGGAAATCGCGGCCGGACGCCTCGTGATCGTGACCGACGACGAGAACCGGGAGAACGAAGGCGACCTGATCATGGCCGCCTCCAAGGTCACGCCGGAGACTGTCAACATGATGATCCGCTACTGCAGCGGCATCGTGTGCGTGCCGATGCTGGAGGCCCAGCTGCGGCGGCTCGGTCTCGGCCCGATGGTCCAGCGCAACCGCGAGGTGCAGCGGACGGATTTTACCGTCAGTGTTGACGCCGCCGAGGGGATCTCGACCGGAATCAGCGCCTACGACCGCGCCGAAACCATCCGCCTCCTGGCGGATCCCGCGGCCACCCCGGAGCAATTGGTCCAGCCGGGCCACGTCTTTCCCCTGCGCGCCAAACCTGGCGGCGTGCTGGAGCGCGCCGGCCACACCGAGGCGGCGGTCGACCTCGCCATCCTCGCTGGGCTGCACCCGAGCGGCGTGCTGTGCGAACTCGTCAATGACGACGGTTCCGTGCAACGTCTGCCGCAGCTGGTGGAGTTTAAGCGCAAGTTTGGCCTCAAGCTCATCTCCATCGCCTCGCTGATCGAATATCGGCACCAGCGCGAGCAGCTGGTCGAGGAAGTCTGCACCGCGCCGTTTGCGTCAGAGTTGGGCGACTTCACCCTCCACGTGTTCCGCAGCAAGATGGACAACCGGTATCACCTCGCGTTCGTGAAGGGCACGCCGGGTGCCGAGCCCACGCTCGTCCGTGTGCATAGCGAAAACCTGCTGGGCGACGTCTTTCGGATGCGCGGCCTCGACACCCATCACGCCCTGACCGGCGCGCTGGAGGCGATTGCGAAAGCCGGCAGCGGGGTGCTGCTCTACATGGAGCACGCCAACGGCGGGGCCGGGTTGGTGAAGCGCCTGCAAGGCGATACCTCCGCCCCCCCGATGAGCTTCCGCGACTACGGCATCGGCGCCCAGATCCTGGTGGCGCTCGGCCTGCGAAAGATCCGCCTGCTTTCCGGCAGCCATCGCAAGGTGGTGGGCCTCGACGGCTACGGACTGGAGATTGTCGATCAGGTGACGCCCTGATTTCAGGGTTGCCGACCGTCGACAACCCGCTTCCGCTGTTCGTTTTCTTTCCCATATGAGCCTCGCCGCGCCCACGCCCAGCCGTATCGATGGCGCCGACTTTCAAGTCGGCCTCGTGGCGGCGTGCTACAACGAGCAGCTCGTCAACGGCTTGCTGGTCCGCGTCCTCGAGACGCTCCATGCCGCCGGCGTGAAGGAGGAAAATATCCGCACCGTGCGCGTGCCGGGTTCGCACGAGGTGCCATGGGCCGCCGCCGAGCTGGCCCGCCGGCCCGGCACCGATGTGGTCGTCGCCCTCGGCGTGCTCATCGGCGGCGCGACCAACCACCACGAGATGGTGGGCAACAGTGTTTCCGCAGCCCTGCAGCAAGCGTCGCTTGCCACCCGGGTGCCCGTGATCAACGGCGTGATCGTGACCGACACGGCCGCCCAAGCCCGGGCGCGTTGCCTCGGCCGCATCGATCGCGGCACCGAGTTTGCCCACGCCGCCCTCGAGATGGCCGCGCTCCGGAGAAAATTGTCGTCATGAGCCAGAAAGCCCTTTTCGCCCAGCGCCGCGACGGCCGCGTCGCCGCCCTCCAGTATCTCTTCGCCTGGAGCATGAACGAGCCGAAGAACCTCGCCGAGGACCTGCGCCTGTTTTTCGAGGGCAAGGACGAGCCGCGCGACCACTACGCCTTTGGCGAGGAGCTGATCCAAGGCGTCATCCTCAACGCCGCCGAGATCGACGGCACCATCAAGACCCTCGTGCATAACTGGGATTTCAACCGCATCGCCCGCATGGATCTCACCATCCTGCGCGTCGCGATGTATGAGATGAAATTCCGCAAGGACATCCCGCCCGTCGTCTCCATAAACGAGGCGATCGACCTCTCGAAGCAATTTTCCAACGCCGACTCCAAGCGCTTCATCAACGGCATCCTCGACCGCTTCAAGGACCAGCTCGGCCGCGACGCCCGCAAGGCGGAGTGAGTCGCCCGTTTTGGATGGTCACTGATCGGATGGTTGATTCCGCGAAAATCCGCGTGATCCGTTGGAAAATTTCCTGATGTTCGGTCTCTTTAAGAAATTCAAAGCCGGCTTCGCCAAGACCGTGGCCGCCATCGCGGACACGACCCGCGGGCTATTCGGTGGCCGCAAGATTGACGCGGCCTCGCTCGATCAGCTCGAGGAAGCGCTCTACACCGCCGACTTTGGCGTGCAAACGACGACGGAGATCCTCGACGAGATTCGCGCCGCCTACCGCAAGAACCCAACGCTCGAAGGCAAGCAGGCCGCCGAGATCGGCGCCGCCGTGCTCGCCCGCGCACTCGAAGGCGCCGAAGCCACCCTCGCGCCGGCGGCGTCTGCTCCGACTGTCGTTGCCATGATCGGCGTGAACGGTTCCGGCAAGACCACGACCACCGCGAAACTTGCATGGATGCTCAAACAGGACGGCAAGAGCGTGACCGTCGCGGCCTGCGACACGTTTCGCGCCGCCGCCGTCGAGCAGCTCAAGACTTGGGCGACGCGCCTCGACCTCGATATCGTCGCCAGTCACACTGGCGCCGACGCCGCCGCCGTGGCTTTCGATGCCATGCAGGCCGCGAAGGCCCGTGGCCGCGATTTCCTCATCGTCGACACGGCCGGCCGCCTGCACACGAAGAGCAACCTCATGGATGAGCTCGCGAAGATCCGCCGCGTGCTGAAGAAACACGATCCCGCCGCGCCACACCACGCGTGGCTCGTGGTCGACGGCTCGCTGGGCAGCAACTCCATCGAGCAGGCGCGAGTGTTTCATCGCGAATTCGGCCTCACCGGCCTCGTCGTCACCAAGCTCGACGGCACCAGTCGCGGCGGCGCCATCGTCGGCATCTGGCGCGAGTTGAAGATTCCAATCTTCTTTGTAGGCTTGGGCGAGCAACCCGAAGACCTGCAACCGTTCTCGGTCGAGAACTACTCGCGCGCGGTGTTTGGGTTGGAGAGTTAAAACGCTGATGTGCGCTAATCGACGCTAATCTCAGAAGGTTCAGAATCAGCGTCGATCAGCGTCCATTAACGCTCAGCTCCGACCGATCAGAAACGCGACCGCACGCAAGTTCTTCGTTGTCTCGACCTCATCCTCTCCTGGCTCCCGGCGCTTATTCTAC
>JAPOIC010000141.1 GCA_029979145.1 Opitutaceae bacterium | reverse complement strand
GTCGTGCTCAACGCGCTGGAACTTGAAATCTACACCGCGGTGCTCCTCGACGACCCCGCCGCGCCCGCGCCGCTGGAGGTCGCGCTCGACGGCGAAGCCCAGACGCTGACGCTCGCCGTGGGCCTCGCCCCGGGCCCGCACACGCTGCACTTCACCTTCCGCGGCAAGATCGGGACCGCCGCTCAGGGATTCTTTTACGACAAATACCAGACGCCATCCGGGCCAAAGCTGATGCTCGGCACGCAGATGGAAGTGGCCGACGCCCGTCGCGTATTCCCGTGTTGGGATGAGCCGGCGTATCGCACCACGTTTGATATCACCCTGGTGGTCACGGAAAAGTTTACCGCGGTAACCAACATGCCGGAAATTCGGTCGGAGCCACGCGACGACGGCCGCAAGGCCGTGACCTTCGCGCGCACCCCGTCAATGCCCACCTACCTCGTGGCGATGTGCGCGGGTGAATTCGAAATCACCGCCTCTGCCTACGAGGGCATTGAAATCCGCATCCTCACCACCGAGGGAAAACGGGCGGCCACGGCCTATCCGCTGGCCGCCGCCCAGGAAATCCTCGCCTACCAGACCGAGTATTTCGGCATGCCCTTCCCCCTGCCCAAGCTCGACCACGTCGGCGTGCCCAACGCCTTCTCCGGTTTCAGCGCGATGGAGAACTGGGGCTGCATCACTTACATCGATTCTGTCCTGCTCTTCGATCCCGCCACCGGCTCCCACAGCGAAGAGGAGCGCGTGCACGAGGTGATTGCCCACGAAACCGCGCACCAATGGTTCGGCAACATCGTCACGATGGCGTGGTGGGACAACCTGTGGCTGAACGAAAGCTTCGCCTCTTGGTTCGCGGCCAAAACCCAGGACGCGCTGCAACCCGCGTGGCAGATCTGGCTGCGCAGCAACGCGACCAAGGAGAGTGCCATGAACCTCGACGCCCGGGCCAGCACGCATCCGATCCAGCAGGTGGTGCGCACTGCCGCCGAAGCCTCCACGTTGTTCGACGCCATTTCCTACAACAAGGGCCAGTCCATCCTCCGCATGCTGGAAGCCTACCTTGGCGAAGCGCCCTTCCGCGACGGCATCCGCCTCTACATGCGCCGTCACGCCTACAGCAACACCACGACCGCGGACCTTTGGGCCGCGCTCTCCGAGGCCTCGGGCAAGGACGTCGGCGCCATCGCGGCGGACTGGACCGAGCGCCCGGGGTTCCCCGTCATCCACGCCTCGATCGTCGAGACCGACGGCCTGCGCCAACTGCACCTGCGCCAGGCCCGCTTCACCACCGGTGCGCCGGATGAAACCGCCGCGCCGTGGAGCATTCCAGTGACCTACGCCGCGCCCGACGAGATGGACCGGCCCCTGACGTTACTGCTCAAGGCCCGCGAGGCCACGCTGCCGCTGCCGGCCGGCGCCACCAGCGTAAAGCTCAACGTCGGCGACACCGGTTTCTACCGCGTGCAATACGACGACGCACTCGCCGAGGGCCTGGTCACCCGGATCACCACCCTGCCAGTCGCGGACCAACTCAATCTCCTCGCCGACACCTGGGCGCTGGTCCGCGCGGGCCGCGTGCCGGCCACCCGTTATCTCGAGCTCGCCGCGCAGCTCGCCACCAGCGAAGAGCACGCCCTGCTCGAGCAAATCCTGCGCTCGTTCGGCACCATCGACGGCCTGCAGGAAGGCCAGCCCGGTCGCCGCGCGTGGCAGACCTGGGCCGTGCAAACCCTGCATCCGCTGCTCAATCGCTACGGCTGGTCCGCGCGCGCGGGCGAATCGCCGCTCGACGGCAGCCTGCGCGGCACGGTCATCCGCCTGCTCGGTCATTTCGGCGACGCCGAGGTCATCGCAACGGCGCGGGAAAAATTCAACGCCTACCTCAACGATCCCACCGCCCTTGATCCCGACTTGGTCCGCCCGGTGTTTCGCATCATTGGCCGCTACGCCGATCGCGCCACCTACGACCAGCTCCACCAGCTCGCCCGCGACGCGATGTCCACCGTGGCCAAGCGCCGCGCCTACAGTGCGATGCAGGCCTCCGTGGACCCTGAGTTGATTCGAGAGACGATGGCCCTGTCACTGGGCGACGAGATGCCGGCCGCCGAGGCCAATTCCAACCTCTATCGCATCGCCGCCGAGAGCGAACATCCGGATCTCGTCACCGCCTACACCCTCGAGAACTTTGACGCGCTTCTCGCCCAGCTGGGCAGCTACGAAACCGCCGATTTCCTGCCCGGGGTCATGCGCAGTTTCACTTCGGATGCGGCCGCCGATCTGCTGATGGCATTCACCGCGAAGCGCATGCCGCCCGAAGCGCTCGCGGTCGCCGCCCGCACCGCCGAGGGCATTCGTGATCGCGCCAAGCTGCAACGCGAGGCACTGCCCGTGATCGACGCGTGGATCCGCGCCCAGCTCGGCGCCCAGCCGGAGTGACCGCTATCCGCACGACGTGTCGACCTGCACCGTAAACGTGGAGCCTTCGCCCGGCGTGCTCGCGACCGAGTTGTCGCCTCCCATCATCATCGCAAGCTGCCGCGCGATGTAGAGGCCGAGACCGGTGCCGCCGAAATGCCGGCTCACGGCGGCCCCGCCCTGCGTGTAGGGCCGGAACAGCCGCGCCACGGTGGTGGCATCCATGCCGATGCCAGTGTCGGCCACCTCAAACTCGCGCCCAACCATTCCGGCCGGGACGCCGGGGCGAACCGCCACCTCAGACGCACACTGCCCGTGGCGGTGAATTTCACGGCATTCGCCAGCAGGTTGCTCAGAATCTGGCGCCACCGCATCGCGTCGACATGCACGCGCGCCGGCACACCGGGCTTCAGTTCGCTGACCAGCGCAATGCCCTTTTGCCGGGCGACCACGTGAAACAAATCCGTGAGTTCGTGCATCAGCTGCGGCAGATCCGTGTCGACGGCGGCGAGTTCCATGCGCCCGGCCTCGAGCTTCGCGTAATCGAGCACCCCGTCGATCAGCCGAAGTTGGGTCTGCGCGGCATGATCCATCAGATTCAGGTCGCCGCGCTGCTCGGCAGTGGGCACCGTGCCGCGCAACAGTTCGATCAGGCCGACGAGCACGACGTCGATCTCATCATCCTCGGCACGCACGGCCGCGGGGTCGTCTACCAGATGCTGGTGGGCTCCACCGGCGAGGGCGTCCTGCGCAAGACCAGCCGCCCCGTCCTGCTCGTGCCGGCCGGCGAGTGAAGCGCCTCAGGCCCCGATCGGGTGCCAGGTGGTCTTGAACTCGAGGAAATCGCGGATCGCGTAAAGATCCTGCGCCGAATCGGCGAGCCAGTTGCGGTTTGGGTCGACGAGGAGCACGCGCTTGACGCTGTCCGCCGCGCCGAGACGCAAGGCCCTCCGTTCGTCGGCGTCCGCCGTCGCCGCGCTGATCCCGCGCAGGTGCGCGTGGGTGGCGAAGGTCGGCACGAGTTCCTTGCGAAAACCGGTGAGCAGGTTGACCACGCCGCCGGGCAGGTCGCTGGTCGCCAGCATTTCGCCCAGCAAGATCGCCGGGTAAGGATTGGTCTCCGAGACCGCCGCCACGACGTTGTTGCCGCTGGTGATGACCGGGGCGACGAGCGAAATCAGGCCGAGCAGCGCCGGCGCATCCGGCGCAATCACGCCGACAACGCCCATCGGCTCGGTGACGGTAAAGTTGAAGTGCGGCGAGGCCACGGGGTTCACGTTGCCTAGCACCTGCTCATACTTGTCGGCCCAGCCCGCGTAGTAGACGAGCCGGTCCGAACACGCGTCGACTTCACGCGCCGCGGCCCCCTTGGTCGCACCAAAGCGGACGAGCGTGTCAATTAGCTCGGCGCGGCGCGCCTCCACCATTTCGCCGAGGCGGTAAAGGATCTGGCCGCGGTTGTAGGCCGTGCGCTTCGCCCAGCCGGGCCCCGCCTTGGCGGCGGCCTCGACGGCGTTGCGCAGGTCCTTGCGCGTGCACTGCGGGATGTTGGCGAAGAACTCGCCCTTGGCGTCGTTCAGCGCGTAGGTGCGCCCGCTCTCGGAGCGAATGAACGCGCCGCCGACATAAGGCTTCGGGGTTTTGGTGATGGGTAAACGGGTCATGGCGATTTAACCGCAAAGGTCGCTAAGTGCGCAAAGTCAGATGGCTTGGTGTGATCTTGGCGTCCTTGGCGGTGAACAGTGAATGTTAGACGAGCTTGCAGTAATCGAGCAGGCCCTGGCGGCCGCCCTCGCGGCCGAAGCCGCTCTCCTTGTAGCCGCCGAAGGGCGACGTGGGGTCGAATTTGTTGTAGGTGTTGGCCCAGACGACGCCGGCCTTGAGTTCCGTCGACAACTTGAGGATGCGCGACCCCTTGTCGGTCCACACGCCGGCGCTGAGGCCATAGGCGGTGTTGTTGGCCTTCTCCACCGCCTCGTCGAGCGTGCGGAAGGTGAGCACACTGAGCACCGGCCCGAAGATCTCCTCGCGCGCGATGCGGTGGCTCATGGTGACATTCGAAAAGACCGACGGCTTGAAGTAGTAACCCTTGCCCGGGAGTTTGCAGGCGGGCTGGAACAGGTCCGCGCCTTCCTTCACGCCGGAGGCGACGAGCTCGGTGATCTTCGTCAGCTGCTCCTTCGAGTTGATGGCGCCAATGTCGGTGTTCTTGTCCATCGGATCGCCGACGCGCAGGACCTTGATGCGGGTGCGCAACTTGGCGAGCACCGCGGCGGCCACGGGCTCATGCACGAGCAGGCGCGAACCGGCGCAGCACACATGGCCTTGGTTGAAGAAAATGCCGTTGACGATGCCCTCTACGGCTTGGTCGAGCGGGGCGTCGTCGAACACGATGTTGGCCGCCTTGCCGCCGAGCTCCATGGTCATCTTCTTGTCGGTGCCGGCCAGCGAGCGCATGATGATCTTGCCGACCTCGGTCGACCCGGTGAAGGCGACCTTCACGGCCGCGGGGTGACCCATGACGGCCGCGCCGGTGTCACCGAAGCCGGTGACAAGATTGACCACGCCGGGCGGGAGGCCGGCATCAGCGACGATCTCGGCGAACTTCAGCGCGGTGATCGAGGTGGTCTCGGCCGGCTTGAGGACGACGCAGTTGCCCATCGCCAGCGCAGGCGCGAGTTTCCACGCCAGCATCAGCAGCGGGAAATTCCACGGGATGACCTGGCCCACCACGCCGAGCGGCGCGACCTTCCGGCCCGGGGCGACGTAATCGAGTTTGTCCGCCCAGCCGGCATGGTAGAAGAAATGCGCGGCGGCCATCGGCACATCGAAATCGCGCGACTCCTTGATCGGCTTGCCGCCGTCCATCGTCTCGGCCACCGCGAATTCGCGCGCGCGGTCCTGCAACAGTCGCGCGAGGCGATAGATGTATTTCGCGCGCTCACGGCCGGGCAGCTTGCCCCAGGTCGCGAAGGCCTTCGTGGCCGCGGCGTAGGCAGCGTCGACGTCGGCGGCATTCGCGTGCGGAATCTCAGCGAGCTTCGCCTCATTCGCCGGGTTGATGGAGTCGAAATACTTGCCCGACGATGGCGCCACGAACTTGCCGCCGATGAAGAGCGCGTAGCGCGGTTTAAGCTTGGGGTCGGCCGTCTCCGGCGCCGGGTCAAAGGCCCAGAGCTCGCCGAAGATCAACTCGGCTGCCGGCCGACCGGCGGAGCGTCGGGATTTTTTGTCAGTCACAGTTGCCATGAGTTTTTAACCACGAATGGGCACGAATGCACACCAATGGGGCTAGAGCACGAT
>JAPOIC010000245.1 GCA_029979145.1 Opitutaceae bacterium | reverse complement strand
TTTTGATCAGGACGAAGCCGCCGAACAGGAGGACCATGAAGAGGACGGTGAAGAGCTCGAGGTATTTGTCGAGGAGGCGCTTCACCCGGGGGCCGAACCAGTAGATGCAGCCGGCGACGAGCACGAAACGGGCGGTGCGGCCAATGGCGGAGGCGCTGACCAGCGTCCAAAGGCTGACCTGCTCGTGGAAGACGCCGGCCGCGATCGTGAACACCTTGTAGGGAATTGGCGTTAACGCCGCGGTCACGATCGAGAGAAAAGCATTTTGGCCGTAGAGCTCGGCCACCTTGTCCCAGGCCGCGCCGTAGTGCAGCAGGTCGAAAATGATCCAGCGACCCAGTGGTTCGGCCGCGTAGCCGATGTAGTAGCCCGCCACGCCACCGGCGACGGATCCAACGGCGCACCAGAGGGCGAACTTGAAGGAGCGTTTCGGGGCACCCATGCACAGCGCCAGGAGGAGGACATCTGGCGGGATGGGGAAAAACGACGACTCGGCGAAGGCGATCAAGACCAGAGCGACCACGCCGTAGGGGGTGTCGGCCCAGTGCAGCACCCATGCGTAGAGGCGCTTCAAGACGTTGGGCTTCGGGGTGGTGGCGGGGACGGAATCGGCCATGTGGGGAAATAAAAAAGGCAGGTTTCGGGTGAAACCTGCCAAAAAGGGGGACGGTTGGACTTTAGGCGTCGGGGGTGGTCTTGCGGAGACCCTGAACGCGGTCGCCTTCCTTCCACTGGCCGCGCTTGCGGAGAAGCTCGACGCGCTCGAAGCGCTTGAGGACGTTGCGTTTAACGACGATTCCCTTGGAACCTTGGAGGCTGCTGTGCTGCGACATGGCGTTGAGAGGTGATGAAAGTTAGGTGCTAAAGGGACGGAGTGTTAGTGGTCCCCCGGGCCCATGACAAGTATTTTTCTCCCACGCGTTCGGCCGGGACCATCACCCACTCGGGAGTCTCGTAGGGGTGGGCGGCGAGGACCAGGTCCTCCAAGCCTTGGGCTTGGTCGGGCAGGACCTTGAAGGTCAGACGATACTCATCAGTAGTCTCGATCCGGCCCTCCCAGCGGTAGGTGGACGTGATCGGGCCATCGATCTGCACGCATACGGCCCCGCCCCGGGCGACGGCGGCTTGGGCAAGGGTCTCGGCGTCGGCGCGGGTGGCGACGGTGGTCCACGCGATGAGCATGAGCAAGGATTCCCGGGCGGCAGCGAGGTCGGCAAGCGGGAATATACCCTTGACGTAGCGGGGCATTGGCCTACCTATCGCCGGTTTCACTTTCGCCAACATACAGTTATGAGAGACGACTACATCAAAGACGCCCTGAAGGTCATTCCCGACCCGAACCTGCTCATCAACGTGGTTTCGCACCGCGTGAAGCAGCTCAAGCGGGGCAATCGCCCGCTCGTCGAGTCGCTCGAGAAGCTCTCCTCCGAGGATGTCGCCCTGCGCGAGATCATCGAAGGTAAGATCAGCTTCGAAGCCGGCGAGAACTGATCGCCGGTTCCCCCGATTTCCCGAGCGGCCCCGCGCGATTGCCGGAGCCGCTTTTTTGTGCCCCTCTTTTCCCCTCATGTCCGCCAAGGCCAAAGACAAGGACCGTTACACGGAAGTCCGCAACGCGAAGGCGCTGCGGGACTACTTCGTTGACGAGCGCTTTGAGGCCGGCGTGGCGCTCCGCGGCACGGAAGTGAAGTCGATCCGGGCCGGTCGCGCGCAGATCAATGATGCTTTTGGCCGATACGAAAAAGGCGAACTGTGGATGCATGGCGCGCACATCGAGCAATACGCGTTTGGCAACATCCATAACCACGATGCGCGTCGCATCAGGAAATTGCTCCTGCACCGGCATCAGGTTCGCAAGATCGCGCAGGCGCTTGACGCGGGCGGCCGGGCGCTCATCCCGCTGCGGCTTTATTTCAAGGGCGCCTTGGTGAAGGTCGAACTCGGCCTTTGCACCGGCAAGAAGCTGTTCGACAAGCGCGAGACGGTGAAAAAGAAGATGCAGGAACGTGAAATCGACAAGGAGATGAAAGTCCGCCGCGCATGAGTTCCCCGGCCACCATTACGGTTTCCGTTTCCGGCAGCACCTCGAACTGCGGCGCCGGTTTCGATACGCTCGGCATGGCCGTCAACCTGCGCAACCGCGTGACGGTGACGCGCGCCGACGGAGCAGGTAAGCCGGTCCCCTTTCGCGAGGCCGACGGGCGCGCGCAGACCATGGTGGCCGCCGCGGCGCAGCGCTTCTGGGCCGACACTGGTGCGACACCTTTTGCCTTCTCCTACCAGATCGATGGCGAGGTGCCGCCGACGCGCGGGTTAGGGTCCAGCGTCACGGTGCGCGCGGGCATTGTTGCCGCCCTTGATCATCTCGCTGGCACGGCCGTGGGCCGCGAACGTTTGGTGGCGCTGGTCACCGCATTGGAGGGACATCCGGACAACGCCGCAGCAGGTATTCTCGGCGGATTCTGCGTGGCGCGCTGCGACCCCGCCACGGGCGCCTATGTAGACACCGTGCGCATTCCCGTGCCGGACGAGCTCGTGTTCGTGACGGCTTCACCGCTACTGGAAGTTTCCACGCACGCGTCGCGCGGCACGTTGCCGGCGAAGCTGCCGTATTTCGACGCCGTGAAGAGCATCAACAGCGCGACCTACTTCGTCGCGGCCATGGCGACCGGTGATTTCGACCGCCTGCGCCATGCGAAGGGCGATTTCATGCACGAACCCTACCGGCTGCCGGGCATTCCCGGTGCGGCGGCGGCGATTACTGCCGGAGTGAAAGCCGGCGCACTGGCGGGTTGGCTCAGCGGCAGTGGCTCCAGCGTGATGTGCGCGAGCCGGCCCGGCGCGGCAGAAGCGGTTCAGAGCGCGATGCGCGGGGTGTTTGCGGCCGACGGACAAGCCTGCGAGGCCGCGATCCTGCAGGCCGACAACGAAGGCCTGCGCTTAGGCTGACAGTTGCGGGCGACTGGCCGGCTCGGGCCAGTGCTCGACGATCAGGGTGCCTAGCACCTGCCAGCGAAACGGCTTGGGCACGACGGCCTTTAATGCCGGAATGTCCTCAAGGTAGGCGTCCGACAGACGGAGCGGATGTCCCGTGATCATGAAAAACGGCACTCCGGGCAGCCGCGGGGCGGCGCGACCGATGAACTGCGCGCCGTCGAGCACCGGCATGAAGTACGGCGCCGACATCCAGTGTGGGCGACGCATTGAGCGCTTCCAACGGTCGCGTGAAGGCCACG
>JAPOIC010000079.1 GCA_029979145.1 Opitutaceae bacterium | reverse complement strand
TCTCCTCGTCGCTCAGCGCCCGATAAGCGTCGTGTTGGTAGAGGTAGTTCGCGCCCGCATAAAAGCTGATGGTCTCTTCCTCGTCGTATTCGCGGTGCGGCGTGGGGGTGAGTTTCCCCGTGGGCAGGTCCACGCTGTAGGTCGACTCGCCGCGGCTGGGCGACAGCACGACGAAACGGCCGTTCTCGATGTGGCCGAGCTTTTGGTAGTTGCCCAGCAGCGCATGGTCTTCATCCGGCGGCGTGCGCAGGACGTCGTGCCCGAAGAACCGCGAGGGATAGCTCCAGTTGAGCAGGCCGAGCAGCGTCGGCGCGTAGTCCATCTGGCTGGTCAGCGCCGTCACGTGGCCCGGGGCGATGTGGCCGCCCGGCGAATAGATGATCAGCGGAATGTGGTAGTTCTGCACCGGCACCTCGGTCTTGCCCGCGCTGGACGCGCAATGGTCGGCGACGATCACGAACACGGTGTTCTTGAACCAGGGCTTCTGCGCGGCGTCGCGGATGAATTTGCCGATGGCGTAGTCGGTGTATTTCACCGCGCCGTCGCGCCCCGAGACCTTCGAGGGCAGGTCAATCCGGCCATCGGGGAAGGTGTAAGGCCGGTGATTCGACGTGGTCATCACGAAAAAGTGAAAGGGCTTCCCCGACGCCTGCGCCGCGTCCGCCTCGCGCAGGGTCCAGTCGAACAGGTCCTCGTCGCAGGCGCCCCACGCGTTGGCAAAGGTCACGTCTTCCTTCGCCACGGCCGCCCGGTCGACGACCCGGTAGCCGTTGCCACCGAAGAAGGCGTTCATGTTGTCGAAATAGCCGTAGCCGCCGTAGATAAACGCCGTGTCGTAGCCGCGCGAACGCAGCACCGAGCCGAGCGTGAACAGGCCGGCGTTTTGCGGGCGCTTGATGAGCGAGCGGCCCGGCGTGGGCGGCAGGCTGAGACTCAGGGCCTCCATGCCGCGGTCCGTGCGGTTGCCCGTGGCGTAAAAGCTGTCGAACACGCGGCTGCGCGCCGCGAGCGCGTCGAGCTCCGGCGTGAGCGGCGACTGCGGGTTGAAGCTGCCGAGAAACTCCGCGCTGAGGCTCTCCACCGTGATCTGGATGATGTTTGGGTGCAGTTCCTCGCCGGTGTTCTCGACGTAGCGCAGCGTGTCGTTGGCGTCGGGTCGCAACAGGAGAGAACCGTCCTCCGTCAACTCCTCGCGCAGCCGCGCAAAGGCCTGCTCCGGCGGCATCGTCCGGTAAAACCGGTCGTAATCGAGTTCGTTGTTGCGGAACGCGTGGAAGAATGACCACAGGCCGTCCTTCGCGATCTCGCGCTGGTAGTTGTTGGCAAAGGCCGGGATCTGCCCTTGGTTCAGCACAAAGGCCGGCAACAGCCCGACCACGAACCACAGCGCCCCCGCGCGCCACCGGCGGCTCGCCGGTTCCGGCAGTGCCGCCAGCCAGCGCGGCATCAACCCGAGCGCATTCATCGCCCAAGCCACGGCCAGCGCAAAGGCGCCCGTGGCGGCAAAAACCAACCACAGGTTGTAGGACTCACGGATGTTGCCGACCACCTCCGTCGTGTAGACGAGGTAGTCGACGGCGATGAAGTTGAAGCGGACGCCGAACTCGTCCCAGAACAGGCACTCCGCCAGCGCGCCAAACGCCAGTCCGCCCCAGATGAATACCCCGCCGGCCTGCATCAGGCCGCGCTGCCACGCGCGCCGGCCCCAGCCGGCCGGCAGCACGGCGAGGAGAAGATTTAGCGGCAACGAGAACAGTAGGCCCGCACCGAGATCGAAGAGGAATCCCCAGCCAAAGGAGGCCAACAACCCGAAATTCCAGGTCACATCCCGGGCGTGGCGCACCAGCAATCCGAGCCGCAGCACGGTGCTGAGGCCGATGAATACGGCCAGGAAAATGAGGACGCCGCCATGACGGCGGCTGAGCAGGGCGCGCCCGGCGGCACGCGCGCGGGCAAAGACAGACAGGGTTGACTCGGGCATGGCGTCATCCTGCGCCCGGACCATGAATCCACCATGAATGCCGCATGAATTTCCGTTCACCCGGCCCGAGCGCCGCCCCGAGGCTTGCTTCCGCCCGCCCACGGACCCTTACCATGGGTCTCATGCAACACTGCGGCACCATCGGATTCGACGCCGACGACACCCTCTGGCACAACGAGACGATCTTCGAGCGCGTCCACGAGCAGTATCGCGCGCTGCTGTCGAACTACCACAACGCCGACACAGTCAACCGCACGCTCTTCGCCACGGAGATGCGCAACCTCGAGCTCTACGGCTACGGCGTGAAGGGCTTCACCCTCTCCGCCATCGAGACCGCCATCCAGCTGACCGACGGCAAAATCCCGGCCGACGAAATCCAACGGCTCGTCATGCTCGGTCGCGACATGCTCGCGCATCCGGTCGAGCTGCTCGACGGCGTCGCCGAGACTGTGGCCCAAATCTCCGGTGCGCGCCGCCTGCTGCTCCTCACCAAGGGCGACTTGCGCGACCAGACCCGCAAGGTCGAGAAGTCCGGACTCGCCGCGCATTTTGACGAAGTCGAGATCGTGCCGGAGAAGGACGAGTCCACCTACGCCAATCTTCTGCGACGCCACGGCGTCGACCCGGCCGACTTCCTCATGGTGGGCAACTCCCTCAAGTCCGACATCGCCCCCGTACTCGCGCTCGGCGGCTGCGGCGCGCACGTGCCCTACCCGCTGACTTGGGGCCACGAGAAACTCGACGACCTGCCCCCCGCGCCCGGACGCTTCGTTGAACTCGGGTCCGTCCGCGACCTGCCGCCCCTGCTGGGCCTCTGACCATGTGCGCGCGTTACCTGCTGCTGCAAAAGTTCTACCGCGACATCATGGAGCGGCTGGGCGTGCCGGCGCCGGCGAACTTTGTCTCGCGCTACAACATCTCGCCCGGCACCGCCATTCCCACCGTGCGCGCCCGCGCCGATGAAACCGGCCGCGAAGCCGCCGCCCTGCGCTGGGGCCTCGTCCCCGCCTGGAGCAAGGAGGCCACCCCCGGTCCGGGGCTAATCAACGCGCGCGCCGAGACCCTCGCGGCCAAGCCGTCGTTTCGCGACGCCTTTCGCCGTCGGCGCTGCGCCATCCC
This sequence comes from Opitutaceae bacterium, assembly GCA_029979145.1. Classification (GTDB taxonomy): domain Bacteria; phylum Verrucomicrobiota; class Verrucomicrobiia; order Opitutales; family Opitutaceae; genus Cephaloticoccus. The sequence continues at coordinate 5,316 of JAPOIC010000079.1, read as the reverse complement.
CGCCAACGGTTTTTACGAATGGAAACGCGCCGGCCGTCAGCGCCAGCCGTGGTTGTTTCAGCGCCGCGACGAACGGCCTTTCTGCTTCGCGGGCCTGTGGGAGTCCTGGCACGCCCCCGACGGCACCGACCACGAAACCTGCACGCTCATCACCACCGCGCCCAACGCCGTGATGGCACCCATCCACGACCGTATGCCCGTCCTGCTCGATGCCGCGCAGACGGAGGCGTGGCTCGACCCCGTGCGCTCCACCGACGACCTCGCCCCGCTCCTGCGCCCCGCCCCGGACCAACTCCTCACCGCCACCGCGCTGATCGACCGCGTCAACAGCATCCGTCACGACGACCCCAACTGCCTCACCCCCGCCGGCCCCGATTCCGCCGAAGACGGCCTCCTCCCTTTGACGTAGGGCGGGGTCGCCGCGCGTCCTCCATAGGCTTGGCGACGGAGGAACCCCGCCTCGATCTCCGCGCTCTCTGCGTCCTCATGTTAACACCAGTTTTACGGGAGATCGCAGAGTAATTCCGGTTTTGCAGGAGGCAACAGAGACAGCGGAGGAGAAATCAGTCCTCGGTTTTCTCCGTTCCATCCCGTTAAAAAACGGCACCTGTCGCGGTAACAATTGTGTGAACAATCGTTTCACCGCCACCGCCGGGCTTGCGCGTTTTGTCTTAAATTGGCCCGATGCATGACTGTCATCTGCCTTGGCGGTTTGCTTGCGGCGAAAAAGTCACCACGCTCCCCCCACGACCGAGTCTATCCCCGTCCTTTTTCGCGCCTTATTTCCCGTGCCCGCCCGCTTCCCTACCCTTTTTGCCCTCGCCGCCGCCGTCACGCTGGCCGGCTGCTCCCGTTCCGATTCCCCCAACCCCGCGCAAACGGCCCCGCCGGTCGAGGCCGTCGCCATGCGCACGGGCTCGCTCCCGCTCGTTGAACGCCTCAGCGGCACGGTCTGGGCAGAAAACCAAGTCGCCCTCTACTCCGAGGTCTCCGGCCGGATCGCCGAGGTCCTCGTGGACAACGGCCGCACCGTCGCGGCCGGCGATCCCCTCGTGAAGCTCGCCGACCGCACCGTGACCGAGCAGGTTCGCCAAGCCGAGGCCGGGCTCCGCATCGCCGAGGCCCGCCTCTGGCAGGCCCAGGCCGCGCAGGCGGAGGTCGCCGCGCAGGAAAAGCGCATGCGCTCACTCAGCGATCGCAATCTTGTGACCGAAGTGGAGCAGGAAACCCTCACCGCGCAGCTCGCCGCGGCCGACGCCGACGTGGCCCTCGCCGAGGCCGGGGTCGAGCAAGCCGCCGCCACCCTCGCCGAACGCCAGGACACCTTGGCCAAGACCATCATCCGTGCCCCGATCGCCGGCGTGGTGGGTTCGCGCGACGCCGAGGTGGGCATGCAGGTCACGGCGTCCACGCGGCTCTTCACCCTCGGCAACCTCGACCGCGCCGTCGTCCGCCTCAACCTCACCGACGTCATGCTCGGCCACATCGAGACCGGCATGACCGTGCGCGTCTACACCGACGGCGACCGCGGCCTGCAGCCGCCGCTCACGGGCACGCTGGCGCGCATCTCGCCCTTCCTAAACCAAATTTCACGCAGCACCGAGGCGGAGATCGAACTCGATAACTCCGCGCGCCGTCTGCAGCCCGGCATGTTCGTGCCGGTCGACATCCTCTACGGCCAGAGCCGCCAGGCCACGCTCGCGCCGACCAGCGCCCTCTTCACCGACCCTAGCACCGGTCGCGAAGGCGTCTACCTCCTTAACGCCGCGCCGGGCGAGGTGCCCGCAGGCGAATTGAGCGCGCCGATCCCCACCGCTTTCACGCCCGTCTCGATTATCGCGCGCGGTGCGACCGAGGTCGCCGTCGCCGACCTGAACGCCGGTGACTGGGTCGTCACGCTTGGCCAGAACCTGCTCGCCACCGGCCGCAGCCAAGCCCGCGTGCGCCCGGTCGACTGGGACCACGTGCTGGAGTTGCAGAACCTCCAGCGCGAGGCGCTCCTCGCCGAAATCATCCGCCCTTCGTCCGAGACCCCGGCCCGCTGACCCGTCGCGCCCGATGCCGCTGACCGAGACCTCCATCAAGCGCCCCGTCGCCACGATGATGACGTTTCTCGTCATCATCACCCTTGGCATCGCCGGCCTGCGCCACCTCCCAATTGACCTGCTGCCGCCGCTGGAATTTCCCCAGCTCACCGTCCACGTCGAATACCCCAACGTCGGCCCCGAGGAAATCGAGCAGACCATCACCGAGCCGGTGGAAAACGCCCTCGCCGGCGTGCCCGGCGTCGAGCGCACGCGCTCCAACTCCCGCCTAGGCAGCAGCAACGTCTCCCTCGATTTCGCCCGCGGCACCAACCTCGACGAGGCCGCCAACGATGTGCGCGCCGCCCTCGACCGCGTGCGCAACGGTCTGCCTGAGGAGGCCGACGATCCGGTGGTGTGGAAATTTGACCCCAACGACGTGCCCATCGTCATCCTCGGCGCCACCTCCGACATCTGGGACCTGCAGGAGCTCACGCTCATCCTCGAGCGCGACATCACCCGGCGCTTCGACCAGATTCCCGGCGTCGGCACGATCGACGTCTGGGGCGGCATCGGCCGCGAGGTGAAGGTCGAGCTCCGCCGCGACCGCCTCAACGCCAGCGGGCTTTCCGCCGAGGACGTGCGCAACGCCCTGCGTTCCGGCAACGCCAACCTGCCCGGCGGCAACGTCGCACGCGGCGTGCAGCAGCTCTACGTCCGCACGCTTGGCGAGTTCACCAGCCTCGACCAGATCCGGCAGACCGTGGTTACCCAAATCGAAGGCAAGCCCATCCGCGTGGGCGACGTGGCCGACGTCACCCTCGGCTACGAGGACCTCAACCGCGTCGTGAAGATCGACGGCACGCCCATGCTCCGGCTCGGCGTGCGCAAACAGTCCGGTGCCAACACTGTCGCAGTCGCCGAAAACATCCGCGCCGAACTCGCCCGCCTCAACGCCGAGCGCACTGACATCCGGCTCTTCGTTTCCTCCGACCAAAGCACGTTCATCGAGGAATCGATCGACAACGTCCGCCAGTCCGCGCTCTTCGGCGCGCTGCTCGCCGTCGGCGTGCTCTACGCCTTCCTGCGCCGCGGGTCGTCGACCTTCGTCATCGCCGTCTCCATCCCCATCTCGATCATCGCCACCTTCGGCCTGCTTTACTTCAACGGCCTCACGTTGAACCAGATGAGTTTTGGCGGCCTCGCCCTTGGCGTCGGCCTTGTGGTGGACAACGCCGTGGTCGTGCTGGAAAACATCACGCGGATGCGTGAGGAGGGCCGCGACCCGATCACCGCGGCGCGCCAAGGCACCCAGGAAGTCGCCGGGGCCATCGTCGCCTCCACCCTCACGACCACGGTGATCTTCCTGCCGGTGGTGTTCATGCAGACGATCTCCGGTGTGCTTTTTCAGCAGCTCGCGCTGGTGGTGGTCTTCGCCCTGCTCTGCTCCCTCGCCGTCGCCCTCACGCTCGTGCCGATGCTGGCCAGCCGGTTGATCAAACGCCCGGGCCCCCGCGCCGCAGCACCGGGCCGACTGCAACAGCTGCTCGACCGGCTCGATGAGCGCTACGCCACCGTCCTGCGCTGGGCCGTGGCGCGGCGGCGGACCGTCATTGCGACCAGCGTGCTTCTCGTGGGCGGAGGCTTCGCCGTCGTGCCTTTCATTCCCGTCGAGCTCACGCCGCCAACGGAGGCCGATGAAATCGACATCGACCTCTTCATGGCCGACGGCACCAACGTCGCCGTCCTCAACCGCTCGCTCGCCGAGCTCGAGATGCGCGTGCGCGCCCTCGTGCCGCCCGGCGCAGTCGAGCATTTCTCCACCGACATCCGCGAGGGTCGCGCCGAGGTCGAGCTGACCATGCGGGCCGACAGCCCGATCGGCACCACCGAGCTCGCCGACTCCCTACGGGTCGCGCTCGACGGAAAAATCCCCGGCGCTGACATCCGCGTGAGCGCTCAGTCCGGCCTCTGGATCCTGCGCCGCATCTTTCGTTCGGGTGGCGGCAACGAGGATGTTTCGATGGAAATCCGCGGCTACAACCTCGACCAAGCCGAGGCGCTGGGTCTGTCCATTCGCCAAGCGATCGAAACCATTCCCGGCGTCGAGGGCGTGCGCGTGGGGCGCAACCACGGCCGGCCGCAGACCAACCTGCACCTCGACCGAGAGAAACTCGCTGAGCTTGGCCTCTCCGTGCGCACCGTGGCCGACGTGATCCAGACCAACGTCGGGGGCGGCCAGGCCGGCGCCTACCGCATCGGCGGCGAGGAGTTTCCCATCATTGTCCGGCTGCGGCCCGACGACCGCCGCACCACGGAGAGCCTCGCCAACATCCCGTTGCGCCTGCCCGGCGGCGAAATTATTCCGCTATCCTCCGTCATCGACCCGCGCAGCGCCCTTGGCCCGCCCGAGATCAATCGCGTCGACGGCCAGCGCGTGACGCGCGTCACCGCCAACCTATCCGCGGGCACGCCCATGGGCGAGGCCATCACCGCCATCCGCGCCCGCGTCGCCTCCATCGCCCTGCCCCCGGGCATGTCGGTCTACTTCGGCGGCGAATACGAGGAGCAGCAAAAGGCTTCCGCCGATTTCCGGCTCTCGCTCATCATCGCCCTCGCGCTCGTCTACATGGTAATGGCCGGCCAGTTTGAGCGCTTCCTCGATCCGCTGATCGTGCTCTGCTCCGTGCCGCTCGCGGTCATCGGCGTGGTGCCGACCATGCTGATCACGGGCACGACGTTCAACATGCAGAGCCTCATGGGCGTGGTCATGCTCATCGGTATCGTGGTCAACAACGCCATCGTGCTCGTGGACTACACCAATCTCCTCCGGCGCGACGAAGGCCTTGAACCCGTCGAGGCCGTCCGCCGCGCCTGCCGCCGCCGGCTGCGTCCCATCCTGATGACGACCCTCACCACCGTGCTCGGCCTCCTCCCCCTCGCCGTCGGCCTCGGCGCCGGCGCGGAGATCCAGGCCGCCCTCGCCCGCGTCGTCCTCGGCGGCCTCGTCGCCTCCACCTTCGTCACCCTCGTCTTCATCCCCGCCCTCTACCTTGGCGCTCACGATCTCTTGGATCGATTCAAACGGACCAGAGTTTAACAGGAGGGCGCTGAGATCGCAGAGAATGTAGGGCGGGGTCGCCGACCCCGCCTCCCCAACCAGCAGAATAAATTAACAGGAGGAAACGGAGGTAACAGAGAGCTCAATCTCTGACTCCGTTGGCTTTGTTACCTCCTGTAAAAATTCCGGCTCCTCCGCCCCTCCGCGCTCTCCGCGCCCTCCTGTTAAAAG
>JAPOIC010000299.1 GCA_029979145.1 Opitutaceae bacterium | reverse complement strand
TTGCCAAGGCCAAGCAAGCGCATATCGATTCACGAGACCAAGCATGCGACGAGCCAAATCCTCCTCCCCCAGCAGCGGCTACCACGGCCACTTCACCCACAGCGACGGGCTCTACTTCGACGAGTTTTGCACCGATTCCGCCTGGCTGCGCGACGAGGCCTTCATCCGGCTGCCGCCCATCGATCAGCCGCTCATACTGCGCCTGCGCGGCGAATATCGCCGCCACCCCGAGGTCCACGGCCTCGAAGCCGGGGCGCCCGCCCTCGCCGTCACGGTTGACGGAAAACGCATTGCCCACCGCCTCTTCACCGACCCGGGCGGTTTTGAAATCGATCTGCCAGTGCCGGCCAGCCCGGGCATCCGCGGCGCGGACATCCGCCTGCGCCTGCACGGCGTGGGCTTCACCAATTTCCTCGCCTGGTGGGGGCGCGTCGGCGGCTGGGAATCCTGCCAGCGGTTCCGTCTGCAAAACAAAAACCGTCAGCTGCGCATCACGACGATCGCGACCGCGGACGGTGAGACCATTTTTGATTTCGCGAATCGCAACGCCCCCTACTCCGGCGCCATCGCCCGCCGCCATGCCCACCTCGGGCTCAACATCGCCGGTTTCCTCACCGCCGAACTAGGCGTGGGGGAATCCGCACGCTGCATGGTGCGCGCCGCCGACGCCGTCGGTTTGGAAACCGCGTTGGTGCCCCTGAAGCTGCACTGCAAAAACCGGCTCGGCGATCAGACCTTCACCCATCGCCTGCACGAAGAAAATCCTCACGCCTTCAACATTGTCCACCTCGACCCGCCGGCGTCGAAAGATATCGACCATCACCACGGCAAGGGCTTCCGCGCTGGAAAATACAACATCGCCTACTGGGCGTGGGAGCTCCCTGAGTTTCCCGACAACTGGGTGCCCGCCTGCGCCTACTTCGACGAGATCTGGACGCCGAGTGACTTCGCTCGTGACGCCATTGCAATGAAGGTGCCGCGCCCTGTCATCACGATGCCGCACGCCATCGCGTTTGCCCGGCCGGAGGGTGACGTTCGCGCGCGCTTCAACTTACCCAAAGACCGCTTCCTGTTTTTGGTTCTCTACGACCTCAACTCCTACTCGGAGCGCAAGAACCCCGGCGCCGTGATCGAAGCCTTCCGCCGGTCCGGCCTGGCCGGCCGCGGCGCCCAGCTCGTGATCAAGGTGCACAACGTCAAGGGCAACGAAGCTGATATGGCCGCCCTGCGTGCAGCCATCGCCGATCTGCCTGACACCATCGTCATTGCCGAGACCTTGGAACGGCACGAAATTTACCAGCTGGAGGCCGCGTGTGATTGCTATGTGTCGCTGCACCGTTCCGAAGGCTTTGGTCTCGCCGTAGCCGAGAGCATGTATCTCGGCAAACCCGTCATCAGCACCGACTGGTCGGCCACCGCGGAGTTTGTGAACCTCGGCAATGGTTGCCCGGTGCGTTGCGAACTGCGCACCCTCGAGCGCAATTTCGGCCCCTATGGCAAAGGCCAGGTCTGGGCCGAGGCCGATGTCGACCACGCCGCGCACTGGATGCAGCGCCTCGCCGGCGACCCGGCCTTTGCCGCCCAGCGCGGTGCCGCCGCCCGCGCCACGATTGAACAACGCTTTTCGCCCGCGGCCATCGGCGCGCGCTACCGTCGCCGGCTCGAGAATATCGTCATGTGGTGACCGTCAGGCCCGGCCTCGATCACGAGGTTGCGAACCATCATGTCGAGCAACCGCGTGTCGTTGTCGGCCCCGCTCGGCGGCAGGTCGCTGCGCAGGAAGAATCGATTCTCACCGGGCGCCAGGCTGACGTCGCGGATATCCGCTGCCTCGGAATGCTTGCTCGAAACCTCCGCGCCCCACAGGACCCGGCCATCCTCCCGCGCCAGCACGACATTGCGCTTGCTGATCGCGTTGAGCACAAAACTCATCCTCACCGGCACCGGGCCGTCGTGGCGGTTGGTCAGCACGAACTCAGCCGGTCCGCCGGTCCAGCGCCAGAAAAACGTGTCCGCCCGCTCGGCTTCAAACCAGCCGTCGCGAAATTCCACGGCCAGTTTCGGAACCGTCGATGAGCCGAGCAACGACGC
>JAPOIC010000282.1 GCA_029979145.1 Opitutaceae bacterium | reverse complement strand
TTCATTCGTGTGCTGTAATGTCCGTTCGTGCTTAAGCCAGTTTTGCGATTCATGTCCCTTTCCTACGAGTCCTCCGGCGTCAGTTACGATCAGCTTGATGCCTTCAAGCGCGCCTGCCAGCAGGCGGCCAAGACCACCGCGCCACTCCTCGCGGCCCACGGCTACGCCGAGCCCGCCAACACGCGCGGCGAGAGCTGCTACCTGATGGAGGCCGCCGACCATTTCCTGGCGCACGTCGAGGAGGGGTTGGGCACGAAGAACCTCGTGGCCGATGCCGTGCAGCAGCAGTCGGGCAAGATTTTCTACCGCGAGGTCGCGATCGACACGGTCGCCACCATCGTCAACGACCTCGTGACCTGCGGCGCGTTGCCGACCTCCGTGGCCATGCACGCCGCGGTGGGCGATTCGGCGTGGTTTGCCGACGCGCCGCGCATGGAGGCGCTGGTGGCGGGCTGGGCCGAGGGTTGCCGCGAGGCCGGCGCGGTCTGGGGCGGCGGCGAGACGCCGACGCTCAAGGGCATCGTCAACCCCGGCACCATTGTGCTCGCGGGCTCCGCCGTCGGCCGCATCGCGCCGAAATCGCAGCGCATCGTCGGCGACGTGCAGGACGGCGACGCCATTATCTTTCTCGCCAGCTCTGGCGTGCAAACCAACGGCCTGTCGCTCTGCCGCTTGATCGCGGACAAGCTCCCGCAAGGCTACGCCACGCCCGTCGGGCACGGCGATGCCCGCACCTACGGCGAGGCACTGCTCGCGCCGTCGGTCATTTACGTGAAATTCGTCGCCGCGTGTCAGGAGCGCGGCCTCAAGCTCAACTACGTCGCACACGTCACCGGCCACGGCTGGCGCAAGCTGATGCGCTTGGAGGAACCTTTTGTGTACGAGATTACCGCGCCGCGCGAGCCGCTGGCGGTTTTCAAGTTCCTGCAGGAAGCCGGCCCCATCTCCGAGCGCGAGATGTATGCCACCTACAACATGGGCGTGGGCTTTGCAGCGTATGTTTCACCGGCGAATGCCGAGGCCGTGGTCGCCGCTGCGCGCGAATCCGGCTACGACGCGTGGATCGCCGGCAAGGTGACGAAGCAGGGCGACCGCAAGGCGGTCGAGGTGCCCTCGCTCGGCCTGACCTTCGAAGGCGACACCCTGCAGGTGCGCTAGCTTTCGCGCCACGCGGCGCTTTCCCCGTTCCCCATGCCCCCCGACGCCAACCCCGCTGCGGCGGACGCCAACCAGATGGTCGGACTCAAGTCGCGGCCCTTCGCCTATGCTGACATTTACCGGCACCCGCCGATGTCCGGCCTCGACCTGCCGCCGGAGCTGGCCTCGATCCGGAAGAACGAGTCGAGCTGCCTCGTGGTGCTGCGCGAAGGCACGTGGTTGACCACCTGGAGCCAAGGTTCGTCGGAAGGCGCGCTCGACGAGAAGATCGTCTGCGCCACCAGCCGCGATCTCGGCCTGACGTGGAGCGAACCGCGCCGCATCGTGGCCTCGACCCCCGAGTGGCGGCGTTCGTATGGCTGTCCTTTCGTGGTGCCGGCGACGGGTCGCCTCTACGTCTTCCTGCACGAGGGTCAGCAACACGGGCGCGGCCTCGCCCGCAACGACACGGCCGTGGATGCCGGGCGATTCGGCTTCGTGTTTTCCGATGATGACGGCGTCACTTGGTCGGAGATCTTCCGGTTGCCGATGTTTGATCGCGACATCCTGATTTTCCCCGACCGGTTTCACGCGCACCTCAATCACCCGCCGCAGGTCATGCCGGGCGGGCGCGTGGTCCTGCCATTCTCGCAGCACATGCGCAACGGCGCCACGCGGCGATTCTGGCAGCTGGGTTGGACGGAGTCGTCGCTGATCGAGTGCGAGAATCTCCTCACCGAGCGCGATCCGGCGAAGCTCCGCTTTTCCATATTACCTCCCGGCACGCATGGACTGCGCGCCGAGGTGGTGAAACACATAGATAATCCCGCGGTGGTGCGCCTGGCCGCGGCCTTTGGCGGTCGCCCGGCCGAGCTTGCCGCCAATGCCCAGGAGCCCACCGTCGTCCCGTTGTCGGACGGCCGCTGGGTCTGCGTCATGCGCACTTACCTGGGCTCACCGGGCTTTTCGGTCTCGCAGGACGCGGGCCAGACCTGGACGCCGGTGGACCGCTTGCGCTACCGCCCGGACGGGCCGTTCATCGATCATCCACACACAATGTGCCCGCTGGCGAAGCTGCCCGACGGACGCTTCATCCTTCTGTCCACCAACAACGACGGGACGCGCAATGGCGCGGAGCACGTCTGGGACGGCGGCATCCGCACGCGCAGCCCGCAGTGGTTTGTCATCGGTCGCGAGATCCCGGGCGAACA
>JAPOIC010000045.1 GCA_029979145.1 Opitutaceae bacterium | reverse complement strand
TCGCCGGCCTCGCGCTCGGCGGACTCCAGCGCGCTGTGCACGCACTCGCTGGCGGCCTTGTAGTCGACGACGGTGCCCTTGATCACGCCGCGCGACTGGCATTCGCCGCGGCCGATGATGGCGAGTTCGCGACCGGTGTATTCTCCGATCAGGACTGTGACCTTGGCGGTGCCGATTTCCACGGCGCCAATGAAGTGGGGACTAGAGCTCACTTGAGGCGGGACGGGTTGGTTTGAAAAGAGTGTTCGGGAGGGTCTCGGCGCGGCGTGCGGGCGTCGGCTTGGCGCCGGTAACGGTTTCCTTGAACGTGACCGGCACCTGAATGCGGCCGTCGATCATGCGGCCGACCGCGAGGTTGATTTCTTCCACCGGCTGCTCGGTGCCGGCGCGCACAGAGTCGAGCAACACGTCGAGCTGCGCGACTTGGCGCAGGAAGTCGGCGGAGGTGCGGGCGTTGAAAATGATGCGCTCGACGGTGTCGGTGCGGATCTCAATCTCGGCGTCGGTTTCGAGCCGGGCCAGCGAAACCACGCGCCACGATTGGTAGAGATGCGCGGCCTCGTTGCGGGCGGTGGCGAGGAGGTCGGCGACTACGGTCATTCCATAGATAGGCTCGTAGCCATCGGGCCCGCGGCGAAGCTTAAAACCATCCAGCCAAGGCAGCCCGGCGAGCATGCCCTGATCGTAGCCGCTGCCACGGTAGACCACCCCATCGCGGGCGACCACGTGCGGCTGCGGGCCGGCGGGGCCGGACTGGAGATTGATCAAAGCCACCGGCGAACGCTCCGAGAGCGTCACCTCCAACGTGTCGGGAAACTTGCGGCTCACCGTGGCGGTGCGCACCTGCCGATCGGCGAGCAGGCGATCGCGCAATTCCTCCAAGTCGAGGTCCATCAAGGTCGCCTTGGGCGCCAGCGCGAGGGTCCGGGTGATCCAGGCCTGATCGAGCACGCCATCGGTGCGCAACGCGATGGTCTTGACCGGCACGGCATTGACCGCGCGGGCCAAGGTGCGGGTGTCGCCCGACATAATCTCGGTGAAGAAATATACGCCCCCCAGCAGCACGGCGACGCCGCCCAGCACGGCGGCCCAGCGCGCGAAGGACCAAAGCACGCGGCGACGGCCGCCCCGCGACATCGCCCGCGGCTTCACCTGCTGCGGGATGTCGCGCCAGCTGCGCGCATTGGGAGGATTGGGATTCGCTTTGCTCACGGGACGGACGAAGTGACTTTTGCCGGGTTGAAACGGCGCACAGCAGGCATGACCAGTTCCCGAACCAATGCCGTGAAATCCAGCCCCACACACTGTGCGCTCATCGGCAGCAGACTCGTTTCTTTCATGCCGGGCAGCGTGTTGATTTCCAGCAAATAAAGGCGACCGGATGCAGAAAGGATGAAGTCGACGCGCGCGTAGTCGCGGCAACCGCAGGCGGCGAACGCACGCTCGGCCGCGGCCCGCACCTCGCCGGTCGTCGCTTCGGGCAAGGGCGCCGGCGCAAAATACTCCGTCAGGCCCTTGGTGTATTTGCTCGCGTAGTCGTAAACGCCGGACTTCGGGCGAATTTCCACCACGCCCATGGCGCGGCCGTTCAGCACCCCGATGGAAAGCTCCTTGCCGCTGATGCGCTCCTCGATCAGCCAATCGCCGGCGGTGACGGCGGACAGGGCTTTGGCCAGCGCGTCAACGCCCGCGATCAAGCAGAGCCCAACACTGCTGCCCTCGGCGTTGGGCTTGAGCACCAAAGATTCCCCCAAGTCGGCCACCACGGCAGCGGCATCCGGTTTTTGGTTCGCCGCAAACCGCACTTGGCGCGCGCCCCCCACCCCAACGGACGCGGCCAGCTCCTTCGTGCGCGCCTTGTCCATCGTTAGCGCACTGCTTGCGGCATCGCAGCCGGCATAATGCACGCCGGCCTCGTCCAAGAGACGCTGCATGGTGCCGTCTTCGCCGAAAGTGCCGTGCAGGGTTGAAAACACGACCTCGCGGGCGGGATCAATCCCCGCGGGCACCGCCGGCATCTTTACGTCCAGAAAGCGCGTGGAAAATGACCGGCTGAGCGCACAGGCGCAGGCCATGCCCGAGCCCAGCGACACATCCCGCTCGGCGGAAACGCCGCCGGCCAACACAACGATCACGGGCATCTTCATAAGACATCCTCCCAGTTGCGCCCGAACAACCGGGCCTCGGGTTCAAGCATCACGCCGGACGCAGCGCGCACGCGCTCGCGCACCTGCCGCACGAGGTCCAGCACTTCGGTGCCGGTTGCGCCGCCGCGGTTGACAATGAAATTGGCATGCACCGGCGAGACCTCGGCCTCCCCGACACGCAGGCCCTTCAGTCCGGCGCGATCAATCAGTCGCCCGGCGGAGTCGCCCTCGGGGTTTTTGAAAATGCAGCCCGCGCTCGGCTCGCGCGGCTGCGATTCCTGCCGTTTCCGCCGGTAGACATCGATTTGACGGTTGACCGTGTCGGCATCCGCCGCCGCCCCCGGGCGCAGCAGGGCACCGAGCGCGATCGCATCCTCGAGGTCGGCGCAGTGCCGGTAGGTCACGTGCATCTCGTCCTTGCGGCGCACGATCACTTCGCCTGCCAGAGTCACGAACTGCACTTCCTCGACCACGTCGAACATCCATCCACCCATCGCGCCCGCGTTCATGCGCAGTGCGCCACCCACGTTGCCCGGAATGCCCTCAAGAAATTCGAAACCCGTCAGCCCCGCCTTGGCCGCAAGGCCGCAAAGATTCTTCAAGCGCAGGCCAGCGCCCACCCACACGCGATCGCCGCCGCGCGGCTCGAATGTCGCCCAGTGCGGATGCGCGAGGGAGATGACGACCGCGTCAACGCCTTCGTCAGCAATGATGAGATTGGAGCCGCGGCCAAGCGGTAGGACCGGCACGGTGTGTTCACGGGCCAAGCGGAGCAACGCTTGCAGGTCCGCGAGGTCGGCCGGTTCGGCGTAAACCCGGGCGGCACCTCCGACGCGCATGGTCGTCTTGCCCGCCAATGGCTCTTCACGCGCAAGCTTGGTCGAGGCAGAGTGACGCAGTCCGGCGGTGGCCGCGAAGCGATCCCAGTAATGCTTTTGCCGCACCGCCAGCCAAGCCCGCGCCTTGGCGTCGATGCTGCCGGCGCCGACAAAGGCCACGCAATCACCGGGGCGCACTTCTCCCTCCAAGCGCGCGATAAGACCGGCATCATCCGTCATATGCCGCGCGCGACCCGCCGGGAAGGCCGCGAGCAAATCGGCGGTCGAGCCGCCCGCCACCGGGGCTTCGCCCGCGCCATAAACATCGAGCAGGACAATCTCGTCCGCGACCGCCAGCGCCTCGGCAAAACCCGTCTTGAATTGGGCCGTGCGGCTGAAGCGATGCGGTTGAAACACCACGATCAGGCGGCCGGGTCCGGCCAGACTGCGCCGCAGTTCCGCGAGCAAGGCGCGGATCTCCGACGGGTGATGAGCGTAATCCTCCAACACCCTTACGCCGCCGAGCGTGGAGAGGACGGTTTGGCGGCGGCGCACGCCGGGAAAATCGGCCAGCAGGTCTTCGTGCAACGTTGCGCCCATCAGCTGCGCGGCCGCGAGCGCCCCGGTTGCATTCAAGGCGTTGAACCCACCCTGCGCGCGCACCCGCGCGGACCGGATCGAAAACTCGCCGCCCAAGGCCACGGTCAGACCGGCGTCATCATGCGCCGAAACTTCACCGGAAAAATTGCCACCCGGTCCAAAGGTGCGGACGCGCGTCGGCACGGCGGCTTGGGCGATGCCGCGCGACAGTTCGCAGGCTTGGTTGACGAGCACCCGGTCCTGCGTGCGCGCGAACAGTGCACCGAAGGCCGCCCCGAGATCCTCGGCGCGGCGATAGTGGTCCACATGATCCCAATCGAGATTCACCGACAGGGTGAGCTCCGGGGAAAAATGCGCGATGGTGCCGTCGCTCTCGTCGATCTCGGCCACCACCCAGTCGTTCGATCCCTTGGCCGCGGGCGGGAACGCGCCACGGGCCGGCAGTCCGCCTAGCACATAACCGGCGCCAAACCCTGCGCGGCGCAGTGCCGACGCCAACATGGTGGTGGTGGTCGTCTTGCCGTGTGAACCGCAGACCGCGGCCAGCTTGCGCCCCTTGACGACCTCCGCCAGGAGTTCGCCACGACGAACCACGGGCAGGTGGCGCGCGTGGACGGCCTGCAAACTTGCGTGCCCGGCCGCAATAGCCGACGAGATGACGACAAGGTCGCACGTTTCCGGGAGCGATCCCAAGGTCACGCCGGCGGCGGTGAGATGCGTGACGACATCGGCCGTCGGCGCATCATCCTCGCCGGTCACGGTCCAGCCTGAGTCGGCCAGATAAATGGCCAGCGGAGCGAGACCCATGCCGCACACGCCGATGCAGTGGATCCGGGACACGGGCCGGCCGAACAACGGTTGCGCCGAATTCATGCCGGTAGCGGCCGGGCCCCGGCGGGTGGCGGTTGATCGGGCTTGGCGGCGGCCAACTCTTCAAGGTCTTGCAACATTACCTCAAGCGGATTGGCCCGGTCCATCCGCTGCAGGTTCGTGCGAAACCGGCGGAGCAGCCAGTCGTTGAAAATCGTGTCGAACACCTCGCTGGTGAGGCGGTTGATCGAGGACTGCTCGACGACCAAACCACCGCCCTGGCGCTCGAAGAAGCTCGCGTTGGCGCGCTGGTGATCATCGGCCGCATGCGGCAGCGGGACGAGGATGGCCGGCGTGGCGCAACGGATCAGCTCGGCGATGGTGCCGGCGCCAGCGCGGGAGACGACCAAATCGGCGGCGGACAGCAGCGTGGCGACATCGTCGCAGAAAGGCACGAAGACGGATTTCACGGTGCCACCGGCGGAAACCGGCAATTCCATCGTCGCTGCCTCGCCTTTGCCGGGACCCGTGACGCAATACACTTGGATGCCCTCGGCGGCGAGTTCGCGCAGGTGCGCCTGCACCCAGTCGTTGAGCGGACTCGACCCTTGGCTGCCACCAAAAACGACCAGCACGCAATGGCTGGGATTGAGACCGAGCCGGCCACAGGCTTCGGGCCGCGGCGCCGGGGCGATCTCGCGACGCACGGGCATGCCGACATGCCGGATGTGCCGCGCGCGCACGCTCGTGAGCCGCACGCCCGTGGGCAAATAGACCCGTCGCGCCAAGCCACCCAAGGTGCGCACCGCGAGGCCGGGCACGCGATTGGATTCGTGCAGGGCCACCGGGACGCCGCGAATCCGACCCGCAAGGGTCACGCCGGCGGAGGTGAAACCACCAAAAGCCACGATGCCATCCGGCCGATCGCGGCTGATGAGACGAAAGCAAAAACCAAAGCCCTTGAGCTGGCTTAATACACACATCACGAGCCGCACCGGATTCCACGAGAACCCGCGGCCCGGCACGCGCAAGAAAGTGAAGTGCGGGTATTTCTCGATCTGGCGCGCGTCGATCTTCTTCTGGCTGATCAAAAGCGTGACCTGGTGCCCGCGTGCGGTGAGGCCCTCGGCCAAGGCAATGCCGGGCGAAAGGTGACCGCCCGTGCCGCCGCAGGAAATCAACCACCGGCTCATGCGAGGACCTCCCGCATCACGCGACGCTGGCGCGACAAACCGGCCCGCGGCCAGGAACGTTGGGTGTTGATGATGATGCCCACGAGCATCGCCATGAGAAAAAGGTTGGAGAGACCGGCGCTGATAAACGGCAGCGACATGCCCTTCGTCGGGAAGATGCCCGTGACCACGCCCAGATTGATGATGGCCTGCAGGCAGATCAGGAGCAAACAGCCCGCGACGAGCAGGAATTGAAAGAGATTGGGCGCCCGCCGCAGGTGGATCAGGCCGGCGACGAAGATGAGCGTGAACACCACCACGATACCCATGGTAAACCAGAGCCCGAGTTCCTCGGCCACCACGGCGAGAATGAAGTCGGTGTGCGCCTCCGGCAGATAGTTGAGCTGCTGCCGGCCCTGCCCCAAGCCAACGCCATCCGTGCCACCGGCCGCGAACGCCGCGAGCGCTTGGTAAAGCTGATAGGTGCCGCCCTGCTTGTTGCCTTCGACGTCAAGGAAGGAGGTCAGCCGGTAGAGCCGGTTGGGATTATGAATGACCAGGACCGCAAAGGCCAGGACCACGGCCGCAAGCGTCGGCAAGATGTAGCGCCACTTCGCGCCAGCGAGGAAGAGCAACGCCATGCCGACGGCGACGATCAACGCGGCCGTGCCAAAATCGGGCTCAAGGATTACCAGTCCCGCGAACCCCATCACGATCGCGATGGGCAGGATATAGCCGCGTTTCAGGTCGCCAATGCGCGTTTGGTTGAGCGCGAGGTAGTGCGCGAGGCAGAAAACCATCGCGAGCTTGGCAAACTCCGAGATTTGCAGGCGCAGCGGGCCGAAACCCAGCCATCGGCGGCTGCCCTTCACCTCGATGCCAACGTGCGGAATCAACACCAGCACGAGCAGGACCCCCATCACACCCGCCACGACCCACACGTAGCGGCGCACATATTCGAGGTCCACCCGGCTCACCAAGGCGCAAATGAAGGCGGCCACGGCCAGCCCGCCCACCTGCTTGATGAGGTAATAATACGGTCCCTGCGCAAAAGAAGCGCTCGCGCTGAACAAAATGGTAAGCCCAAGAATCGACAGCCCGACCGTGCAGACGACGATGATCGCCGCCGGGTTCAGGGAGAACCGCGGGGCGTTTTGGTCGTCGGAGCGGTCGCGGGCCATCGGGGCGCGGCGGTTAGCGGGTTTCCTCGACCTGGATCACCGGGGCGTCGCCGGGCGTGAGCCCGAAGCCCTCGTCGAGCGGCTGGTCGACCGGCGGAGGCGTGAAGATGACCGGATTGTCGATCGGTTGGGTCGTCGGAGCCGGTGCGGGCTTGGTCTCGCCCGGCTTTGGCGCGGGCGTGGTCGCCGCGGTCTTGGCGGCCGGGGAGTTCCAGCCCGGAACGATGAGTTCCTGGCCCGGGCGAATCTTGCCCGGGTCGGTGATGTTGTTGACCGTCGCGATGTCGCCGACGCTCACGCCGTATTTCCGGGCGATGGCGCCCAGCGTCTCGCCGGACTTCACGGTGTGCGCAAACGAAGCCTTGGCGCCGGAAGTCGGAGCGGGCTTGGTCGGAACCGGCACCATGTCGGGCAGCTCGGTGTCGACCTCGGTCGTCACAGGCTTGCCCGGGATGATGAGCTTTTGGCCAAGCTGCAGCGTGGCGCTGGCGCGCAGGTTGTTGGCGCTGGCGAGGTCGGAGACGGTGAGGTTGTTGCGCTTGGCGATCGACCAGAGGCTGTCGCCGCGCACGACGGTGTAGGTCGAGACGGGCGTGACATCCGCCACCGGTTCCACCTTCAACGCGCCGGCCACGGGCGTGTTGGGCCGGGTCGGGCTGAAGCGGCCGGCGTCGGTCGACATGGCGGGCGCATCGGGGTTAAAGAGCGGAGCCGCCATCACGGGCGAGCTATCCACCGCATTCATCTGGGTGGAGGCACTGTCGCCCGAGTGATCGGCGCCAAGATAGGGCACGGTAACGACGGGCTCGTCGGGGAGACTCGCGGTCTCGGAGGATGCAGCACGCTTGCTGGACGTGCTGCACCCCGGGTTCGCAAAGATCAGGACCAAGGCGGCAAGGTGAATGCCGGCCACGATGCCGAAGATTTTGAGGAGTTTCATGGGTTGGCGTGGGTTGAGTTGGAGAAAAGATTAACGGATAGCGGCGGGGTTGCCCCGTTCCTGGACCAGACGTTCGAAAGTTTCGCCCCGTTCCTCGTAATTGCGGAACTGGTCGAAACTGGCAAATCCGGGGCTGAGCAAAATGTGATCGCAGGGGTGCGTGACCGACGCAGCGGCGGTTACCGCGGCCATGAGGGTGCCCGAGGCGGTATGCGCGACGCCCGCGGTGGCGCAGGCCTCCGCCAGCGCCGGGGCGGCCTCCCCGATCAGGTAGGCATGAGCCACGCGCGGGGCGATCCGGGCGACGAACGCGGCCACATCGCCGCCCTTCCTTTTGCCGCCCAAAATCAGGTGCACCGGGCGTTCGAAACCGCGGAGCGCGCCCTCGACGGCATGGAAGTTTGTGCCTTTGGAATCGTTCCACCAAGTCGCACCACCGTGACCTTCAATCTTAGCCAAGCGATGCCGGCCCAGGCGGAACGAGCGCGCGGCGGCGTAAAGCTTGGCGGGTGGGCGCTTCACGGCGCGCCACCAGGCCAGGGCGACGATAAAGTTCTCCCGCAGGGGATAGGCCGAAAACACCGTGTCGTGGAGCTCCGGGTCGCTGGCTTGCCCCTCCGTGTCCACGACCGTCGCGCCGCCCGGATCGATGCCGAGTTCGCGCGCGTGACGGGCCACCGAGGCGCCGATCACCACCAGTTGCGGTGCAGCGGTGGTCACGAGCCGCCACTTAGCTTCAAAGTAGGCGCGGAGGTCGGCGTGCCGATCGAGGTGGTCCTCGGCGAAATTGGTCCAGAGCACCGCCTCCGCCCGAAAATGCCGCATCGTCTCGGCTTGGAAGGAGCTGACTTCGCACACGGCGAGATCGTCCGCCGTGCCGCCGGCGGTGTCCGCCACGAGTCGGGCGAGCGGACGGCCGATATTGCCCACGGCATGCGCGACCTCCCATTCCTGCCGCTGCGCGTGGGTGAGGAATTCCGTGAGCGTCGTCTTGCCGTTCGTGCCCGTGATGGCGATGACGCGGCCTTTCCAGAACTGCGCGGCGAAATCGATTTCGCCAAGGCATTCCAGTCCGGCGGCCTGCGCCAGTTGGATCCAGGGATGGTTCGCCGCAAAACCGGGCGAGAACACCACCAACGCATGGCCCGAAGCCCGCTCGGCGGTGAACCCGGTGCCGCGCTCATCATAGGTGACACCCGGGAGGCCCAACACCCGCAGCAACGCCAGCACGCCCTGCCCGCTGACACCCTCGCCGAAGACGGCGACGGGCTGGGCGAGCGCAGGGCGCAGGGCAGCGGGAATGGCGAGCGACATGGTCAGCGGATTTTCAAGGTGGCGAGACCGGCGAGGGCAAAACCGAGCGAAAGGACCCAAAAGCGCAGCACGACCTTGGTCTCGGGCCAGCCGAGCTTTTGGAAATGGTGGTGGATCGGTGCCATCAGGAAGATGCGCTGGCCGATGCCGGTGGTGCGACGGGTGTATTTGAACCAGCTTACCTGCAGGATCACGGAGAGCGCCTCCATGACGAACACGCCACCGACGATCACCAGCGTGACGGGTTGATGAATCATGAAGGCCATGACGCCAATGAGGCCGCCGAGCGCGAGCGAACCGGTGTCGCCCATGAAAACCTCGGCCGGGTGCGAGTTATACCAGAGAAAAGCCATGCATGCGCCGATCAGCGCGCCACAAAGCACCGTGAGCTCCCCCACTCCCGGCACGTGGCTGATCAACAGGTAATCGGAGATGCGAACGTTGCCGGCGGCATAAGCCATGATGGCAAACACCAAGGTCACCGTGATCGTGCAGCCCACCGCGAGACCGTCGAGGCCATCGGTCAGGTTGATGGCATTGGAGAAGCCGACGATCCAGAAATAGATCAGGACGAGCAGCAGCCACCACGGCATGTGGGTGATGATGGCGGTCTTGAAAAACGGCACCCAGAGTTCGCGCACCTTTTCCGCGCTGACCGGATGCCAGAGCAGGACGCCCAGCGCCACGAGGGTCGCCAGCGATTGCCAGGCGATCTTTTCCCAGGACGAAATGCCGTCGCGGTTGCGGTGCACGACCTTGAGGTAGTCGTCGCGCCAACCGGCGATCGTGAGCGCGGTGTAAACAAAGAGCGCGACAAAGATCCATACGTTGGGCTCGGCCCACAGCACGGTGCTGACGAAGACGGAAATAAAGATGATCAACCCGCCCATCGTGGGCGTGTTCTTCTTGTCGAAGCGCTGCGCGAGATCGCCCGTGCGGTCGTCGTCGTAATGCTGGCCGAACTTGAGCGCGCGGAAACGCCCGATAAGCCACGGCCCGATGATGAAACCGATGACCAGCGCGGTGCCGGCGCCGAGCACGGCGCGCACCGACAGGTAACGCAGCAGGCGCAGCGGTCCGAAATAGTGTTCGTAGTCGGCGAGGTAACTAAGCATGGGCGGCGGCCTCCTTGGCGTTTCCGAGCAGAGTCTCCAGCGCGTGGCGCCGGCTGCCCTTGAGAAAGAGTGCGCCGGAGAATCCGGCCACCTCGGCCCGCAGGGTCTCGAGGTCGGTGGCGACGGCGACTTGCGTCCCGGGCACGCCCTTGTCCAGCGCGCCTTCGCGCAAGGCCGCTGCGTGATCACCGATGGCGAAGACCCGATCACCGGGCCGCACCTGCAGCGAGCGCCCGAGCGCGCGGTGAAACATCGCTGCCTCGGAGCCAAGCTCTTCCATGCCGCCCAGCACCAGCAGCCGCGGCAGCTCCGCCGGGGCCAGCGCGTAAAACGCATCCAGCGCGTCAGCCATCGAGGCCGGGTTGGCATTGTAACAATCGAGATAGATCAACCGGCCCGGTTCGCGGCGCACCTCGCCACGCATGGTCGCCGCGGCCCAGCCCGCCAGGCGGCTGCGCACTTCGTCCGGCGTGATGCCGAGGCCCAGTGCGGCGCAGATGGCGAGCACCGCGTTCTGCGCCATGCCGTCGGACACGCGGCGCAGCGTAAAGAGCAGCGGGGGCGGCTCGCCGTAGGCAATGGCCAGCGCGGTTTCGCCGTCACGGTGCGTGATGGTGTAGTAAACTCGGTCGGCCGGCGCCTGCTCCGGGCGAATGACATCGGCCCGCTCCACCACGATGCGCCGCCCCTGCAAGGCGGCGAAGGCCGGAAAATCCGCGGCCTGTCGGGGAAAGAGCGCCAAGCCGCCCGGTCGCGTGTGCGCCGGAAGCACAGCCTTCTCGCGCGCCACGCCCTCGATCGAGCCCAAAGCTTCAACGTGGGCGGCGGCGACCAGCGTGATGATCGAAACGTCCGGGGCGATCATCTCGGCCAGAGGCGCCATTTCGTCCGGACCGCTGATGCCCGCCTCGATGACCGCAAATCGGTGCGTCGCGGGGTCAAGGCGCGTAAGCGTGAGCGGCACGCCAAGGTGATTGTTAAGATTTCCCTCGGTCGCGAGCACCCCGCCCGCCTCGCCGCCCAGCAGCAGCGCGAGCAGGTTCTTCGTCGATGTCTTGCCCGCGCTGCCGGAAATGCCAATCACCGGTCCAGCAAAGGCGGCGCGATGCGCACGGGCGATGGCTTGAAACCCAACGAGCGGATCGGCGACGACCAATTGCGGCAGGTCGAGCGCCAGATCGACGCGAGCCACCAGCGCCGCGGCGGCGCCGGCCTTCGCGGCCGCGCCAAGGAAGTCATGCCCGTCGCGCTGGGCCGTGCGCATCGCCACAAACACCTGCCCGGGCTTCAGCTGACGGCTGTCGATGCCGAACCCAGTAAGCGGCGAGACCGGAGACGCCGTCCAGCGCCCTCCGGTCCATGCGGCCAATTGACTGGGTTCGAAGTTCGTCATCCGGACTTGAGGTGTTTGATGCCGATCAGCTCGCGCACGATCTGGCGGTCGTCGAAGGGAATG
>JAPOIC010000081.1 GCA_029979145.1 Opitutaceae bacterium | reverse complement strand
CTTCGTCGTGCGCCGCTATCACCTGGATGGCGTCACGCTCGACGAAATCGCCGCGGACCTCGGCGTCTCGCGCGAGCGGGCCCGCCAAATCCGCGTGGCCGGCGAGAAACACCTCCGCGCCGACTTCGTCGTCCTTGCGCTCTGGCAATCCCTGATGGCCCGGCGCTGATCCCAACCCAAATCCAACCCGGCCGGTCCGCCGACCCGCGGGCCGGCCGGAAAATTTCCTCCCTCCTTATCCTCATGAAATCTCTTCCCTTCCTCAAATTTGTCCTCCCGCGATGGCGACGAAGACCCCGCCAAGTGCGTGGGCCGGCGGCGCCGGCTCCGCTCGCGGCGGACGAGCAACGCGTCGTGCCCGTCTGGGTCGGCTCGCAGCTCTCCGCCTACCCGTTGGTCGTGCGCAAGCGCTCCCGCAGCGCCACGCACTTCTACGACGAGTAGGACTAATTGTTGGTGGCAGCCCACCCTTGGACGCCAAGGTCGATGACCAAATTCCGACCGGCGCTCCAGGGGTGGGTTTTCGTTTTCACGTGTAGGGCGAGGTTTCCAAACCCCGCCTCAGAGCCGGCGACACGTCGGCGCTCCCGGGGAACGACGCTGGGCGATCCCCGACATCGAATGGGCTTAGCCTTGCGAAAAGGCGGGGTCGGCGACCCCACCCTACAATTTTACTGATTCGCGTTCACAGTCGCCCAGGCCTGCGACGCCATCGAGCGGCCGATGGCGTCGAGCATGCGCTGGGCGCGAAGGCCGTCGGCAAAGCTGGGGTATTCGGCCCCGGCCTCGCCGCGAATGGCGCGAACGATGCCGCCGGGAGTGACCGGCTTGAACCCGTTCATGAAATCGGTGGGCAGCGCCTGCTTGGGCAGGTCGGTCTTCCACGTGGCGTAGCGCGTGAGGGTAGGGCCGGCGCGCAGCCAGAGGGCGTCGGTTTCGTCCGAGAGCACCGCCAGCGTGCCGCCCTCGCCGGAGACCTCGATGCGGAAGTAATTGCCGTAGCCGGGGGCGACCTGCGAGGTCTCGAAATTGGCGATCACGCCGCCGGTGAGCTCGCTGAGCCACGCGGCGTTGGTGTCGGTGGTCACGCGCTGGGTTTTTCCGGCGGCATCGGGTTTTTCGGGAATGAGCGTTTGGGCAAGACCGACGACGCGCTGGTAATCCAGGCCCGTGATGAAGCTCACGCCATCGATCATGTGCACGCCGAGGTCGCCGAGCGCGCCGAAGCCGGCGAGCGCGAGGTCATTGCGCCACGAGTAGGGCGTCGCGGGCGCGCCGAGGAAGCTCTGGAGGTAGACACAGTTGACGCGCATCACCTTGCCGAGATCGCCACGGGCGATGAGTTCGCGCGCGAAGCGGAAGGCGCCGACGTTGCGATAGGAAAAGTTGATTGCGCCGTGTTTGCCGGCCCGGGCGCGGGCGGCCTCCATGGCCTCGGCCTCGGCGAGCGTCATCGCCATGGGCTTTTCGCAGGCGACGTGCGCGCCGTGGGCGAGGGCGAGCTGGGTCAGCGCCGCGTGGAATTTGTTGGGCGTGCAGATCGAGACGAGGTCGGGCTTCGTCTCGCGCAGCAGCTTTTCCGGATCGGTGAATTTCGGCATCTGGCCGTAGCCGTCAGGCATGCGCCATTTGGCGGGATCCGCGGGGTCGCTGATGCCGACGACCTCGACACCCGGCTGAGTGGCGATGGCATTGAGGTGCATGGCGGAGATGCCGCCGGCGCCGATGACGGCGTAACGCAATGGGGTGGGGTTCATAAGATTCAACGGTCGGCCAGCGCGTCCTGCGCTTCCTCGGCCCAAGCGATCAGGGCGGCGACCTCGGCGGGGGTGAGCCGGGCGTCGGCGTGGGTGAGGCGATACGACTTGAGCGGCATTTCGTCGTCCTCCAGCTCGCCGACGAGCTCTTCGAGCTTGTGGCGCTGGCGGCGCAAGTCGTAGGTGCCGAACTTGGAAAAATTGAGGTGCGCCTTGCCCTCGCGAATGTGGTGATCGAGCCACCACGCCACCGGCTGCACCTCGGCATACCACGGGTAACGCGTGTGATTGGAGTGGCAGTCGTAGCAGGCGCGGGTCAATACGTCGCGCACCTCGGGCGACGGCGGATGCAGCGCCATCACGTCGTCCGGTCCGGGGGGCGTCGACGAAAGGTTTTTGGCGGGGCGGAAAAACTGGATGCCCACGAGGGCCGCCACCGCGATGAGCAGCACCGTCTTCATACGCCGCCGCAGCTTGGTCTCGGCAACCAGAGTGGCAAGCCCGCGCCGTGTAATAGCGGCCGCTTGCGCACCCTTGGGCGAAGTGGCAGGCTGGCGGGCCCAATGAACACCGTGCCGGCGGACTGCCTCGCGTGCGGGGCCTGCTGCTTTTCGACGCTGCCCACCTACGTGCGCGTCACGGGCGACGATTGGGTGCGGTTGGGCGCCGCGGCGGAGCAGGTGGCGCATTTCATCGGGCATCGCGCCTACATGCGCATGGCGGACGGCCACTGCGCCGCGCTGGTGGTGCGGCCGGGGCCCGGGGGTGCGCCGGAGTATTTTTGCACGGTGTATGCCGACCGGCCGCAGGTCTGCCGCGACCTCGCGCGCGGATCGCCCGAGTGCCACGCGGAATTGGAGCAGAAAAAGCACCGCCGGCCCGGTCTGGACCCCGGCAATAACGCGGCCGCAAATTCCGTCGAGGAAAGATGACATAATTGTCTGGTTCTACTTGGCGGCCGGGGACTTGGTCCCTACAACGACCCCCCGTCCCAATGTCAGCGCGCAAATCCCAATCCCAGTCGGAGGTCACATTGCTGCCTCCCTTCACGAAGATCATGGCAGCCAACCGCGGCGAAATCGCGGTTCGCATTTTCCGCGCCGGCACCGAGCTCGGCCTGCGCACGGTCGCCGTCTACGCCGAGGAGGACCGGTTTTGCATTCACCGTTACAAGGCGGACGAGGGTTACCAGGTCGGCCACGGCAAGGGCCCGGTGGCGGCCTACCTCGACATCCCGAGCATCATCGGCCTCGCTAAGGAAAAGGGCGTGAACGTGATCCACCCCGGCTACGGTTTTCTCTCGGAAAACGCCCATTTCGCCCGCGCTTGCGCCGAGGCCGGCATCGCCTTCGTGGGCCCGCGCCCAGACCTGCTCGAGATGATGGGCGACAAGACCGCCGCCCGCGCCCTCGCCAAGAAGATCAAGGTGCCCGTGCTGCCCGGCACCGAAGAGCCCGTGACCGACCGCAAGGAGGCCATGAAGATCGCCAAGGAGATCGGCTTCCCGCTCATCATCAAGGCCGCCTTTGGCGGTGGCGGTCGTGGCATGCGCATCGTGAAGCAGGCCGAGGACCTCGGCTCGCTGCTCGACGAGGCCCAGGGCGAGGCCGAGCGCGCCTTCGGCAACCCCGCCGTCTTCCTCGAGAAATACATCGCCAACGCGAAGCACATCGAGGTCCAGATCCTCGGCGACAAACACGGCAACGTCATCCATCTCCACGAGCGCGACTGCTCCGTGCAGCGCCGCCACCAGAAGGTCATTGAAGTCGCGCCGAGCCACGGCCTGCCGCGCGAGGTGATCACGGAGCTCTGCGAAGCCGCCGCGCGCATGGCCCGCGAGATCCGCTACGACAACGCCGGCACGATCGAATTCCTCTACGATCTCGACCGCCACGAGTGGTTCTTCATCGAGATGAACCCGCGTATCCAAGTCGAGCACACCGTGACCGAAGTCGTCACCGGCCTCGACATTGTTCGCGCGCAGATCCTCATCGCCCAAGGCCATGCGCTGCACTCGCCGGAAGTCGGCATGCCCGTGCAGGAAAACGTGCCGTGCAACGGCTACGCCATCCAGTGCCGCATTACGACCGAGGACCCCGAGAACAAGTTCGTGCCCGACTACGGCCGCATCCTCGCCTACCGTTCGCCCGGCGGCTTCGGCGTGCGCCTCGACGGTGGCATGGGCTATGCCGGCGCCGTCATCACGCCGTTCTACGACTCGATGTTGGTGAAGGTCATCACCAGCGGCCAGACCTACGAGAACGCGATGAACCGCTCCCACCGCGTGCTCAGCGAGTTCCGCATCCGCGGCGTGAAGACCAACATCCCCTTCCTTGAGAACGTCATCGCGCACCCGCTCTTCCGCTGCGGCCAGGCCACGACGACGCTGATCGACACCACACCCGAGCTCTTCCGCTTCAAACCCCGTCGCGACCGCGCCACCAAGCTCCTCAGCTACCTCGGCAACGTCATCGTCAACGGCAACCCGCACGCCAAGGGCTACAAGCCCGGCAAGGTGCTCCCTGCCATCACGCCCCCGGGCCGCGACGACCGCCGCGAGCCGCCGGCCGGCACGCGCCAGCTGCTGCTCGAGCTCGGTCCGAAGAAGTTCGCCGAGTGGACGCTGAAGCAGAAGCGCCTGCTCATCACCGACACGACTTTCCGCGACGCCCACCAGTCGCTTATGGCCACGCGCGTGCGCAGCTACGACATGCTCGCCTGCGCCGGCTACGTGGCGCGCCGCGCGCCCGAGCTCTTCTCGCTCGAGATGTGGGGCGGCGCCACGTTCGACACCGCCATGCGGTTCCTCAACGAGGACCCGTGGGAGCGCCTGCGTGACCTCCGCACCCGTGTGCCGAACATTTGTTTCCAGATGCTGTTCCGCGGCGCCAACGCCGTCGGCTACACCAACTACCCCGACTCCGTCGTCGCCGGCTTCGTGAAGCACGCCGCCGCCAGCGGCATGGATATCTTCCGCATCTTCGACTCGCTGAACTACCTGCCCAACCTGCGCGTCGCGATGGAAGCCGTGCAGGACACGCATGCGCTCTGCGAAGGCACGCTCTGCTACGCAGGCGACATCCTCGACGAGAAGCGCGACAAATTCTCGCTGAAGTATTACGTGCGCATGGCCAAGGAGCTGGAGAAGATGGGCGCGCACCTCATCGCCATCAAGGACATGGCGGGCCTCTGCCGGCCCTTTGCCGCCAACAAGCTCGTCAAGACCCTCAAGCAGGAGGTCGGCGTGCCGATCCACTTCCACACGCACGACACGAGCGGCGTCAACTCCGCCTCCGTCTTGCAGGCCAGCGCCGCCGGTGTCGACATCGTCGACTTGGCGATCGCGTCCATGTCGGGCAGCACCGCGCAGCCCAACCTCAACTCGATCGTCGCCTCGCTGCAGCACACGCCGCGCGACACCTCGCTCGATCTCCCCGCGCTCGACGCCTACTCCGACTACTGGGAGCAGGTCCGCGCGTATTATGCGCCGTTTGACACCGCGCCCAAAACCGGCAGCGCCGAGGTCTACCTGCACGAGATGCCCGGCGGCCAGTATACGAATCTCAAGGAGCAGGCCTCCGCCATGGGCGTTTCGCACCGCTGGCCGGAGATCGCGCGCACCTACGCCGAGGTCAACCAGCTGTTTGGCGACATCGTCAAGGTCACCCCGTCCTCCAAGGTCGTGGGCGACATGGCGCTCTTCCTTTTCTCGAAGGGCATCAAGCCCGCCGACGTCGTCAATCTGCCCCCGGGCGAGACGCCGTTCCCCGAGAGTGTGATCGACATGCTCAGCGGCGGCCTCGGCTGGCCCGAGGGCGGCTGGCCCGTCGACGTCTGGCGCGCCGTGCTCGGTGACGCCAAGTTCAAGGCCGCGCAGAAAAAATACCGCGCCGACCTCGCTGCCGAGAAGAAGCGCGCCGGCCGCAAGGCTCGCGGCGGTGATCACGCCAAGGAACTCGCGAAGCTCCGCGGCGACCTCGCCGCCAAGGCGCACCGCAACATCGGCGACGACGAATTCTATTCCCACCTCATGTATCCGCAAGTGCATGCGGACTTCGCCAAGCACCTGAAGGAGTTCGGCAAAGTCTCCGTCCTGCCGACGCCCGCTTTCTTCTACGGCCTGCAGCCCAAGGAGGAAATCTCGGTCGAGATCGAGGAGGGCAAGGTCCTCATCATCCGCCTCGTCAACGTCAGCGAGCCCGACAAGGACGGCCGCCGCACGGTGAACTACGAACTCAACGGTATCGCCCGCGAGGTCCTCATCACCGACAAGGGCGTCGCCCCCAAGACCGAGGCGCGCGTGAAGGCCGACCTCGCCGACCCGCTCCAAGTTGCCGCCCCTATCCCCGGCCTCATCGTCACGATGACGGCCTCCGTCGGCGCCAAGGTGGCGAAGGGCGACCGGCTCTTCATGATGGAGGCGATGAAAATGCAGACCTCTGTCTACGCCTCCGAGGACGGCGTCGTGGCCGAAATCCACGCCGCCATCGGCGACACCGTCGAGTCCAAGGACCTCATCGTCAAACTACGCAAGCCGGAGTAAACGTCCGGCCCGCGCGGTTCAGACTCGGTCCAGAATCTGCCGGATCGCGTCTTCGACGAAGGGGCTGCGCACGGGCCCAAGGGTGCGGCGATGCAGCGCCTCCAGCGCGGCCTGCGCTTTGGCCCGGGCTTCGTCCGGGCGGTGCTCCGCGGCCAAGACCGCGGCTTCCGCGCGCAGCCGCGTGGCCGGGTCGAATTCCAGTGGGCCCGCGGAATCCAGCCAAGCTCTTGCGGTGACGGCGTCGCCGGCACCGGTGGCCAGGAGCCAGGCGTATTCGCAGCGCACCGCCGCCCGCAGGTAGGCCGGGAGGTTCTCCTCGCCAGCCACGACGGCGTCGAGCAGTTCTTGGGCGCGGCCCCATTCGGCGCGGTCCGCGGCATGGAAGTAAATGGTGAACCGGGCGTAGCGGTCGAAGAGCGAGCCGTCGTTAAGGGCCAGCGCGCGACGGACCAGTTTAGGATCGTAGTCCGCGGGTCGGATGCCTGCGAGACTCGCGGAGGTCAGCAGCAGCAGCGCCGCTTCCTGGTCGGACCGGGGGCTGCGGCGCAGCAGCTCCCAAACACGTTTGCCGTCGGACTTGAATCCGCCGCCCGCGCTGGGCCAGATCGTGACGACGGCGAGCAAGAGCGACATCCCGCCGGTCACCAGCGCGAAATTGTAGAGGAAAGCGGGCAACACCGCACCGGCCGGGTCGAGTTCACGCCCGGTCACGGCCAGCAGCAGGCCCAGACCAAACACCAGACTGGCGAGGGGGCCAGCGACGATCATGGTCGCGACGTGGCGAGGTTCCCAGCGTCCGGGTTCCGCCGGCAGGCAGGCTGCAAGGCCGCCGAAAATATTCAGGCTGCGATTCCACCCCAGGCGGATCCCCGCGGGTGCCCGCCACACTTTCACGGGCCCTACGCACCACAGCAGGAAACGCCCGCCGACCAGCCAGCCACCGATCAGGTGACCCAGCTCGTGCACCGCCACGCCGATGAACCACACCAGCGGCAAAGTCGCCGCAAGACCGAGCTTCCACCCGCGCCCGGGCAGGGGGTGCAGCGCCTCCGCGCCGAGTTTGGCGGCCGCGAAGCCAAAGGCCGCGCCTAGCAGTGTGACGAGCACCAGCGTGAGCGGCGGGACCTTTCGCGCGGACGCGCTGGAGGCGGGCGGAAGCCGTGGCGTCAATACAGGGGCGGGGGTGTCAGCCGGGTCGCTCATCTGTAAAAACTTCAGGATGGTGGATGGGATGACCTGTCGCGCCGCAACTGGGCCAGGGAAAGCAGATGGGCGGCGGTGGCGTAGGGCACGAGGAATAAGGGAATCAGGCCAAGCGGAAATTCAATCACCCGATTGGGATTTTCGTGGGCAAAGAGCTGCACGGGCGTCGCCGAGCTGGTGAAGCCAAAGAAGAAGGCCGAGGCGAAATCCGTCCGGCCGCCGATCTTGGCGAAATGATCCGCGCCAGCGAAGTGCGCCGCGGCAAGGCCTAAACCTGACCGCGACGTGTCTCAGTAAACCTGCTCGTCGAGCAGGGCGAAGAGTTCCTGCTCGGTGATGCGGCGTTGCTGCATCGAGTCGCGCTCGCGGAGGGTGAACGTGCCGTCCTTCTCCACGGTGTCGAAGTCGATGGTGACGCACCACGGCGTGCCGATCTCGTCCTGGCGGCGGTAGCGGCGGCCGATGGCGCCGGCCTCGTCGTAGAACACGGCGAAGCGGCGCTGGAGCTTCTGGTGCAGTTCCTTCGCGCGCGTCGTGAGTTGCTCCTTGTTCTTGAGCAGCGGGAGCACGGCGACCTTCACCGGCGCGATGCGCGGCGACAGGCGCAGGACGGTGCGCTTCTCGGTGTTGCCTTTCTCATCGGTCACGTCCTCCTCCGCGTAGGCGGCGCAGAGGACGGCGAGGAAGATGCGGTCGACGCCGACCGCCGGCTCGATCACGTGCGGGATTAATTTCTTCTTG
>JAPOIC010000313.1 GCA_029979145.1 Opitutaceae bacterium | reverse complement strand
CGTAGAAGAGGTTCAGGATGTCGATGTCGCTCGAGTAGCCGACCGAGCGAAGCAGGGTCGTGATGAGGAACTTGCGACGACGGCGGCGGCGGTCGAGGTAGACGTAGAGCAGGTCGTTGTTGTCAAACTGCACCTCAAGCCAGGTGCCGCGGTCGGGGATGATGCGGAAGGAGTGAAGGAGCTTGCCGTTCGGGTGCGGGGTGACCTCGAAGGCGATGCCCGGCGAACGGTGGAGCTGGGAGACGACGACGCGCTCGGCGCCATTGATGATGAACGAGCCGCGCTCGGTCACCATCGGGATCTCGCCCATGTAAATTTCCTCGTCCTTGATGAAGTCTTCCTCGCGGAGGCGCAGCTTCACGTAGAGCGGCACCGAGTAGGTGATGCCGTCGCGGATGCACTCGATCTCGGTGTTCTTGGGATCACCGAGGGTGTAGGAGACGTATTCGAGCGTCAGGCGGCCGTCGTAGGATTCGATCGGGAACACCTCGCGGAACACGGCCTCAAGCCCCTGGGGCTTGCGTTGTTTTTCCGGCAGGCCCTTCTGCAAGAAGTCCAGATACGAATTGATCTGGATCTCGATCAGATTCGGCGGCTGGATGACTTCGCGAAGGTTGCCGAAGTTGATGCGTTCGGAGTGTGTGCGGTCGGCCATGTGAATACCCGGTTTGAGGAGGAAAAAGTAAAAGGCGCGCGCTCAGCGGCGGGCGCGACGGACTGACAAAAGAACGGTGGGAGAAAAGGCAAAGGACAGGCCGCGGTTAAACACGGCCTGCCCCGTAGAAATCGGACGTTTTGCGTCGAGTTCGGCCAAGTGTTTACTTGAGCTCGACCTTCGCGCCAGCGGCCTCGAGTTTCTTCTTGATGTCCTCGGCGTCGGCCTTGGAAGCAGCTTCCTTGACCGGCTTCGGCGCGCCCTCGACGAGGTCCTTGGCCTCCTTGAGGCCGAGACCCGTGATGGCACGGACTTCCTTGATGACGCCGATCTTGTTCGCGCCGGCATCCGCGAGGATGACGTCGAACTCGGTCTTCTCCTCGGCGGGAGCGGCGGCGGCGGCGCCACCGGCGGCGGGCGCAGCGGCCACGGCGACGGGAGCAGCGGCGGAAACGCCCCACTTCTCTTCGAGGGATTTGACGAGATCAGCGATCTCGAGAACCGACTGGCCGGACAGCCACTCGATGACTTGGTCTTTGGTGATGTTGCTCATGGTATGATCTCCTGCGCGAAACTAGCGACTTGGACTGAAGTGCGTTTAAGGGACGTATCCCCTAGTGTCGGGCGGTTGATTGGGTTTTTCAGGGCGGGCCGGCGAACCGGCCGCGCCAGGAAAGGGTTATGGATTGGGGGGTTATTCCGCGGCCCGGACCTTGGCCTGGAGGACGTTGACGACGCTCTGCGGGACGGCGTTGAGGACGCGGACCAGCATGGTGCCGGGCTGGTTGAGCAGGCCGAGCAGCTGCGCGCGGAGGGCATCCAACGGCGGGAGGTCGGCGAGGGCCTTGACGTCGTCGGCGGAAAGCAGCTTTTGGCTGAGCACGGCCGCCTTGACCTCGACCTTCTGCTTGGACTTGAAGAACTCGGTGACGATCTTGGCGACCGCGGGGGAGTTCTGGCCACCGACCACGATGGCGGTCGGGCCGTTGAGGGAGTCGTCGAACTCAGGCAGGCCCATGGCCTTGGCGGCCACGCGCAGCGAGCTGTTCTTCACGACGTGGAACTCGGCGTTCTCCTTGCGGAGTTCGGCGCGAAGTTCGGCGACGTGATCGACAAGCTGCAGGAAGCGGGCTTGCCCGTGGACGGCCG
>JAPOIC010000099.1 GCA_029979145.1 Opitutaceae bacterium | reverse complement strand
GGTCGGAGTGCTCGACGAAGCGGTGTTTGGTTTGGATCGCCGCGAACTCTTGGAGAATTTTCTGTCGCGTTGTCCCCGGTTGGCGTGGGTGCACGAGTCGGCCGGCGCCATCACGGGATTCGTCACGGCCCGCGACGGTCGCAACGCCACGCAGCTCGGTCCGGTGGTTGCGGCGGATCGCGCGGTGGCCGGGCGCTTGCTGCGGCGGGCTTTGGCCGAGGTGGCCGGTCCCGTGATTTTGGATGTGCCGGCGGGCGACGACGTTTGGTTGAAGGAAGTGAACGGCTTGGGCTTCGTGGTGCAGCGCGGTTTCATGCGGATGACGCGGCACGGGGAAGAGCTGGCGACGGATTGGTCGCGTTACTTTGCGATCAGTGGGCCGGACTTTGCCTGAGGCCTGCGGGGACGCCGGCGCTCGCAAGCGCGGAGTCGTCAGGCCGCTGCCGGTTTCTGCAGGATGACGTTCGCGGCATTGTAACCAGGGAGTCCGGTGATGTTGCCGCCGGGGTGGGAGCTCGCGCCGCAGAGATAGAGGCCGTCGATCACCGTGGTGTAGCCGCCCGCGCCGGTGAAGGGCCGGTCGTGACCGATCTGGCCGAACTGGAAACTGCCGACGAGCAGGTCGCCGTCGCGCATGTTGGGCAGTTTGCGCTCGGTATCGAGGGCGCTGCGGGTGAATTGATCGAGCACGGCGTCAGCAAGGTTCGGGGCAAACTCGGTCCAAAGCTTTAACATCGCGCGCCCGTGGGCGTCCTTTTCGGCGTCCCAGTGGTGGGCGTTGCCGCGCAGCCGATAGGGCAGCTTTTCCCACATGAACGCCGTGTGCCGGCCGGCGGGTGCCTGGCTCGGGTCAAATTGCGTCGGGCAGCAGCCCCACATCACTGTTTGCGGAATCGTGCCCGCTTCGTGATGCCGCACGATGTCGTGGAACTGGTCGATGGTCTCGAGCCCGAGCACGATCATTAACGCATCCTGAAGCGCCGGGTGATTTTTGGCGGCGGTGTAGGCGGGCGGCTCGCGCAGGGTGAGATTCAGGCCGAAGAGCGGCGCGATCAGGTTGTAGCGAAAGGCCTCGGCCTTCTCACGCCAGCCATTCGGAATGGCACCGGGGGCGGTGAGGTCGACGAAAGTCTGTTGCGGGTTGAGGCTGGAGACGACGCCGCGGCTCGCGTGAATCTCGCGGCCGTCGGTCAGGCGCACGCCGCGGGCCCGGCCGTCGGCGATCAGGATCTCGGTGGGCGTGGCTTCCAGCAGAAACTCGCCGCCTGCTCGAATGACCGCCGCCTGCAGCGCGAGCGCGAGGTTGCGGGAGCCGCCCACCGCCATCTGCGGCCGGCCGCGGCTGGCGAAAAGCGCGGGGATGTGATGGCCGAAGCCGCGGCAGCGCAGGTCGACTTCGCGCAGGCCGTTGAAGAACAACAGGCCAGCCTGCACCGTCGGGTGTTCGAATTCGCGTTGCACGAATTCCAGCGGGGAAAGTGCACTCGTCGCCAGCAGCAGCCGGCCTTCGGACGTTTTGGCCAACCGCGTGCGACGCTCGGCCGCCGGCAGGGGCACGGACCGGCCTTCGGGCTCGACGATGTCGCGCACGATCGGCACGAAGGCATCGCGCCAGCGGCGCAACGCCGCAGCGTCCTTGGTGCTGAAGCGCGCAAAGGATTCGGCCGTCTGCTCGATTTCGCTCCACCACTCCAGCACTTCGCCGTCGCGCCGCACCACCGCGGTGCAGAGCTGCGGCTGCAGGTAGCGGAGGCCGTGGGTCTCGAGCTCAAGGTCGCGATACCAAGGCATGCCGGTGATGCCGCGGTGAAAAAACGAATGGGTGTTGTGCCGAAAGCCCGGATGGCGCGGGTTCTCAATGGTCTCGGCGCCGCCACCGACGTGGTCGCGACGCTCAATGCACAGCGTGCGAAACCCGGCGCGCGCGAGATAGGCCTGCGCGATCAGGCCGTTGTGGCCGCCACCGAGGATGAGGTAGTCGTAAACCGGCGTCTCGACCATGACGGGATTAGAGGTCGAAGGTCATGCCGTCCGCGGCCACGAAGACTTTCGCCGCCGGATGGATCGCGCGCACCGTTGCGGCCATGGCCTCGGACACCTGCGGGTCTTGGTTGCGGAAGCTCTCGATCACGAGGTGCTTCAACACGACCTGCTTGGCGCCGGCGGCGCGCATCAGGGCGCCGACGTCCTCCGGCGTGGCATGCCAAGTGCCCCACGGCACGGTGGCATAAAACTCCTTCGTGCCGGAGCACTCGAAGAGCACGAGGTCGGCGTCGCGGCAGAAGTCGACGATGCGCGGGTCGGGTTCCGAATCGCTCATGACCACGACGGTGCGGCCGGCCGAGCGGACCCGGTAGTTGAAGTTGAGCAGGCCGCCGTGCTTCGTGATCAGGGTGTCGATGGTGAAGTCCGCATCCTCCAGGCACGGGCCTTCCTGCGTGAGTTCGGTCACGTCCCAGTCGAGATAACTGACGTTTTTGCCGTGGCTGGTGCGACTGCGGATGTCGTGGGCGTAGGCTTGGCGCAGGCCGAGTTCGAGGAAGTCGGCGATGCCGCGCGGTCCCGTGACCGGCAACCTACGGGTGCGGCCGTTGTTCCACGAGAGCAGGAGCAACAGCGGCAGGTCGCAGATGTGGTCGAAATGCAGGTGGGTGATGAACACGTCGGTCACGTCCTCCACCGGCAGGCCGAAACGCGACAGGTTGTGCACCGCGAGCCGGCCGCAGTCGAAGACCAAGTTGCGCGCGCCGACGCGCACCACGAAGCACGGTCCGCCGCGCTGCGGGTGGGCGCGGACGGCGCCGCTGCCGGCGATCATGACGGAGAGCGGGGGCGGGGTGGCAGCCATGTAACCATGTGGTTACTGGGGTGCCGGGAAGTCAATCGCGAAGCCTGTGGATTTACAGGAGGAAACGGGGGGGACCGAGAATGAGTTTCTCCTCAGTTGCTTCTGTCTCCTCCTGTAAAATTTTGAACAGGGGGCCGCAGAAAACGCGGAGCAGATATTCTACAGAAGGTAACGGAGGCAACAGAGGTTGATCGGATTCTCCGTTCTCTCCGTTTCCTCCTGTAAACCTGTATTTCACTCAGGTGTGCCGTGTCGCCGGCCACCGGCGCCGGCTTCGAGCGCGGCGAGGGCCGCGGCGCAGCCGCCCGTGCCGCCGCCAATGATGGCGATGTCCGCTGCGTGGGTAACCGGGGTCATGCGCGTTCAGCGTGCACGAATCGTCACGGTTGCGCCAAGCCCGGATGCGGGGGAATGCGCAGGTCCCGCTGCGCGTTTGCGGGTACGGGGACGTGCCCGTCCACCTTCCTGCATGACAGAGACGGGACGCTCGAAGGTTGCAGTCGGGTGACGAAGCCTCAACAACGGTGCCTCGTTCGCGTCCCCTAACCCCCTTCTGCATGGAAACCCTCCTGATTGCGCTGCTGAGCGGCGTCGGCTTCATCGTCGCTTACCACACCTACGGCCGCTGGCTGGGCGGCAAGATTTTCAAACTCACCGCGGGGCACGTGTGCCCTGCGCAAAAACTCGAGGACGGCGTGGACTACGTGCCGACCTCGAAGGGCGTGGTCTTCGGCCACCATTTCGCGTCGATCGCGGGCACGGGCCCGATCGTGGGTCCGGCCATCGGCATCATGTGGGGCTGGCTGCCGGCGCTGCTCTGGGTCGTGCTGGGCTCGATCTTCATCGGCGCGGTGCATGACTTCGGCGCGCTGGTCGTTTCGCTTCGCAACAACGGCCAGACCGTGGGCGACGTGGCGGGCCGGTTGCTGAACCGCCGCGTGCGGCTGCTGTTTTTGCTCATCCTCTTCATGGCGCTGACGATCGTGCTCGCGATCTTCGGCTTGGTGATCGCGGCGGTGTTTCGCCAATACCCCGCGGCGATCGTGCCCTGCGTGATTCAGATCCCGATTGCGGTGATCATCGGCGCGTGGCTGCACCGCCGGGGCGCGAACCTGCTCGTGCCGTCGATCATCGCGCTGGTGGTGATGTATCTCACCGTGATCCACGGCGACGACGGTTTCCTGCACGCGCTCAACCTCACCATGGCCGGCTGGTCGTCGTGGACCTGGGTCGTGCTGCTCCTCCTGTATTCTTATGTGGCTTCGGTGCTGCCGGTGTGGTCGCTGCTGCAACCGCGCGACTACATCAACGCCCTGCAGCTCATCTCCATCCTCGGCCTCCTCGTGGTCGGGTTGGTGGTGGCTGCCTTCGCGGGTGGCGCGCCGCTGGCGGACGGCACGCGTCCGGCTTTGGCCTTGGCCGCGCCGATGGTGAACTGGAATCCCGCGGGCGCGCCGCTGGTGTTTCCGTTTCTGTTCATCACGATCGCGTGCGGCGCGATCAGCGGTTTCCACTGCCTCGTCAGCAGCGGCACGAGCAGCAAGCAGCTCAAGTCCGAACCCGATGCGCGTTTCGTGGGCTACGGCGGCATGCTGACCGAGGGCTTCCTCGCGGTGCTCGTGATTCTCGCCTGCGCGGCGGGCCTCGGGCTCGGCCTGAAGGGCGGCGATGGCAGCGTGCTCACGGGCCAGGAAGCGTGGCTCACGCGCTACAGCGTGTGGTCCTCGAGCCTGGGTCCGCTCGTCGGGGCCTTTGTGGACGGCTCCTCCAATTTCCTGAAGGCCCTCGGCCTGCCGGCCAGCATTGCCGTGGCGATGATGGGTGTATTCGTCGCGTCCTTCGCCGGCACGACGCTCGACAGCGCCTGCCGCCTGCAGCGCTACGTCGTGCAGGAGCTGGCGGCGACGGTCGCGCCGCGCGCGACGGGTTTTGATTTCTTCGCGTGGCTGCGCGGCAAACACGGCGCCACGATCATGGCCGTGGTCTGCGCCGCCCTGATCGCCGCCGCGCCCCCGGCCGGACAGGAGTGGAGTTTTGCCAACGCCGGCAAGGGCGGCCTCATCCTCTGGCCGTTGTTCGGCGCGACCAACCAGTTGCTCGGCGGCCTCTCGTTCCTCGTCATCACGTTTTACCTCTGGCGCCGCGGCATCGCGGTGTGGTTCGTGGTGCTTCCGATGGTGTTCATGCTGATCGTGCCGATGTGGGCGATGATCTGGCAGGTGTTCATCGGCGGCGCCGACACGCCGAGCTGGCTCAGCCAAGGCAAGTGGCTGCTCGTGGGCATCGCCGTGGCGACGCTCCTCCTCGAGGTCTGGATGATCATCGAGGCGATCAAACTCTTCCCGCGCGCCAAGGGCATCCTTGAGGCCAACGCGATTGAGCCAGCGACTGCGGCGGCGACGACGCGGGCGTGAGGGGTTTAGAAAAACCACGAAGACACGAAGGGCACGAAGCGATGCAGTCTGATCCGACCTTCGTGCCCTTCGTGTCTTCGTGGTTAACATAACCCACCGCCTACGCCCCCGGACCACGGCCGGTGCGTTGCTTGAAGACGCGGTAGAACTGCTGGTAGCTGCCGAACCCCGCTTCCAATGCGAGGGGCAGGAGCTTGCGCTGCGCGGGAGGGGCGGCGGCGGCTAGGGCGTGGAATTTTTCCAGGCGCACGCGGTTGCGGAAATCCACCAGCGTCACCCCGGTTTGGCGGCGGAAGAGTTCGCTCAGGCGCGTGCGGCTCAGGCCGGCTTGATTCGCCACGGCGGCGAGGTCGGCGACCTCGGGTAAGTCTTGGATGAGGCGCGCGGCCTTTTGCACGGCGGGATGAAGGTCGGCGCCGAGGACGGGCTGCTCGGCGGCTTGAAAGGCGGCCCAGGCGTCGAGCAACGCGGCGGCCAGGGCGGTGTTGAAGTGCACGGGATCGTCCGTGCGCGCAGCGAGGTCCTGGCATTGGCGTTCCAGCTGACGCCAGACGCCGTCGCTAAGTTGGCGGCAGAAGTCACCGGCGGGCGCGGTGCGGGTGAGGACGCGACGGGAGGCTTCGGTGCAGAGGCGCTGCAGGAGACGCGTACGAAACACAACGATCCACATGCGGTAGTCGGCCGACATGTCGAGGAGCAGGTGTTGCTGGCCGGGAAAGAGCCAGATGAGCGCGCCGGGGCGCAGGTCGTAGGTGCGCTCGCCGACGAGGTAGCGGCCCGTGCCGCGGCGCACGAGGTTGAGCTCCAGCTCGGCGTGGCGGTGCCGCGGGTGCAGCGGCACGGGCATGGCATGCGGCCAGACGGCGCCGTCGAGGGCGGGGGGCACGGGGAGCTTTTCGCGCATGACAGGACAAAATGTTAAGTGCGCGCGGCAGGACGGGAAGACAGAACGCGCCGATTCCGGCAGGATGCGGCCATGGCTTCCACGACCACCCCGCTCGTTTCCTCCGACCAACGCCGCCAGTTTCAGGAAGAAGGCTGGTTCCTCCTTCCGGGCGTCGTCTCGCCGGCGCACCTCGCCGTGATGCGCGAGGTCTGCGCCGAGATGATCGCCAGCTACGATGCCGAGATGGATGCCGCGGGCGTGACCACGCAGGGCCTCAACATCAAGGGCAGCCGCTACTTCATCGCCAACCGCCACCAAGGCACGCGGCTGCCGGAGTTCATTTACAGCGACCTGATGGAGCAGCTCTGCCGCGCGACGCTGGGTGACAACGCCTATCTGTTCTGGGAGCAGTTCGTGGTAAAGGGCCCGGAGAAGGGCGCGAAGTTCAGCTGGCACCAGGACTCGGCCTACGTGGGCACGCCGCACCGGCCCTACATCACGTGCTGGGTCACGCTCGACGACGTGACCGAGGCCAACGGCACGGTGTATCTGCTGCCGTATTCCCGCCACGGCACGCGCGAGGTGGTGCCGCACCGCGAGAATCCGGAGACGAATGACCTCGAAGGCTACTTTGGCGACGACCCCGGCGACCCCGTCATCGCGCCCGCCGGCAGCATCGCGTGCTTCTCCAGCACCGTCCTGCACCGCAGCGGGTTTAACACCACGCCCCACTGGCGCCGCGTTTACCTGCCGCAGTATTCAGCCGAACCGCTGCGCCGGCCCGACGGCAAGCTCGCGGCTTTCGCGGAACCGTTCCTCGTGGACGGGAAGCGAGTGCGGTGAGGGAGTGAGGCGGCGAAGTGGAGTGTGGTGTAGGGCGGGGACTCCGATCCCCGCCTGGGTTGGGGTTTAAAGAAAGCGCATTGAGGTCAATGCGCCCCACCTTGAAAGGCCGGCGGGACGCCGGCTTGTCCTCCACAGGCTTGGCGATGGAGGGCGCCCCAACTGGGCATCGCTTGCGAAAGAATGCAGGGCGGGGTCGCTGTCCCCGCCGCGCGGGTGGTGCGGGGTTCGGAGGCGGGGTCGGCGCCCCCGCCCTACACGCGCGCCTTTGC